>CAIRBD010000100.1 GCA_903876745.1 uncultured Gemmatimonadota bacterium | reverse complement strand
GCGGCTTCGCCGTGGTCGCGAACGAAGTGCGTCGGCTGGCGGCCTCGACGGCCGACGCGGCCACGCAGACCGACCTGCTCGTGAAGCAGGTGCTCGGACACATGCAGACGGCGCGCGCCATCACGGCGCGTACGCTGGCCGCGGTCGACGCCGTGCAGTCGGCCACCGCACATGGCCGCTCGTCGTTCACGCAGGTGGAATCGGCGGTCGGGGAGGCCGAGGCGTGGACGAGCACGATGGCGAATACGGCGAGCGCGGGAAGCGCCCTCGCCGGCGAGATCACGCGTCGGCTCGACGCGCTCGCCGCCGGCACGCAGACCTTCGCCAGCGCGATGGCCGACGTCGCCGCCTCGAGCGAAGAGCAGAGCGCGAGCACCGAAGAGATCGCCGCCGCCGCGACGCATCTCACCCAGGCGGCGGAGCGCGTGACGCAGGCGGCCCGCGCCTTCCGCACCTGAGAACGCCTCGCATCTGAGCGGGGGCCGCGCCGTGGGGCACCGGCGCCATGCGGACAGAACGCTTCGGCGTCCCCGGGAGTCCTAACAGAGACTCACGGTTGGACCGTTCGGCTGTCCCAACCGCCACGCGGACCGTAGCTTGCAAGCAGTTCCTCATCATCCGCCGATGGCTGACCCCTCCGAGTTCGACACCACACTGCGCGAAGCACTCGACGCGACGTACGTCGTGGAGCGGGAGCTTCCCGGCGGGGGGATGAGCCGCGTGTTCCTGGCGACCGAGCGGTCGCTGAACCGCAAGGTGGTGATCAAGGTGTTGCCGCCGGAACTCGCCGCGGGAGTGAACCGCGAGCGCTTCCGTCGCGAGATCCAGCTGGCCGCCCAGTTGCAGCATCCGCACATCGTCCCGCTGTACGCGGCGGGCGAACACGGCGACCTGCTCTACTACACGATGCCGTTCATCGAAGGTGAGTCGCTCAAGCATGCCGTGCAGGCGGGGACGCGATTCTCGCCGCGCGACGTGCTGCGCGTGCTGCACGATGTGGTGGACGCGCTCGCCTACGCGCACGCGCGCGGGGTGGTGCACCGCGACATCAAGCCCGGCAACGTGCTGCGCAGCGGCACGCACGCCGTGGTGACCGACTTCGGCGTGGCCAAGGCCATCTCGGCGTCGCTGCCCGCCGTGGGTACCACGACGAGCGGGATGGCGATCGGCACGCCGGCGTACATGGCGCCGGAGCAACTCGCGGGCGATCCGCTCGCGGACCACCGCGTGGACCTGTACGCCGTCGGGCTGCTCGCGTACGAGCTGCTCACCGGCGACGCTCCGTTCACCGGGGCGTCGCCACAGGCGATGATGGCGGCCCAGCTCACGAAGGACCCGGAACCGATCGCGAAGCGACGCCCCGACGTGCCGCCGCAGCTCTCGGCGCTCATCATGCACTGTCTCGAGAAGGCGCCCGAGGCACGGCCGCAGAGCGCCGCCGAAGTGATCGCGGCGCTCGACGCCATCGCCATGCCCTCGGGAGACTATGCCGCGCTGCGGCCGCGCCATCGCTCGCGGGCATTGGGTGCCCTCGTGCTGCTCCTCGCGATGGGCGGCATCTTGCTGGCACGCCGGGATCGACCGGGTGCGGCACCCGAGGCTGCTCCCCCGCCGCCCGCCGACAGCGTGCGCGCGACGAAATCGCCGACGGTACCGGCCTCGTCGCTGCTCATCACGCGCGAGGACTCGCTCGCCATCGCCGCGGCCGTGGAGAAGCGCATGGGGATGCGCGCTCCGGCGCAGGCAACCTCGCCCGCCGCCAGCGCCGCGGCGACCGCCGCGATGGCGCACATGGTGGATTCGCTCGTGAAGGAGAGCGAGCGCCGCCTCATCGATTCGCTCACGCGCAACGCGCGCCAGTCCACGGGCCCCGACCCCATGCGCGCGATCCGCAGCGCGCTCATCCCGGTCGACTCACTGCGCGTCTACGCCGACCGCGGCCGCGGCGCGCTGCCGCTCCCGACGCCCGGCGATTCCGCTGCCCGCCCCGCCGGCGGGCGCGGGGGACGCGGCGACCCGCGGTTTGGCCGGGGCGGCACCTTCGAACGCCGCCGTGTGGTGATCACCGAACTGCCGAGCCGCGATCACGCCGACCTCGCGCCGCTCGCGCATCTGGTGGCGGACACGCTGAGTCGCCTGTTCGCGCGGACGCGCGCCTTCACCGTCGTTCCCGCCGATTCCGTGAAGTCCGCGCTCGCGACGTCACGGTACGCGCAGAACGTGGGGACGGCGTTGCATGCGGAACTCTTCGCGTCAGTCGGCGTGCAGCCGGCGGGAAAGGACTCGGTCTCGTTCATCGTCATCCTGCGTGATCTCGGTGCCGCCGCGGCAGCGCCGCGAACGGTGACGATGCCGGCGGTGAGCGTCGCACAGCCGTTGACGGGGATCGACCGTCTGCTCGGCCCGGCCATCGGCGAGCTGCTGGCGATCAGCCGCTCGCCGCGCATCGACGTGAACAAGGTCGCCGCGCCGGCCGCGGGGACGGGCACGCCGGCCGTCCCGTCGCCGCCCGCTGCACCGCTCGTCAAGAAGCCGTGAGGCGCGTGCGGCAGGGGGTGGCCCTCGCGGCGATGGCCGTCGCGTCGCGCGTGGCCGGGGCGCAGGGGTTCGTACAGCAGATCCTCCTCGTGGCGCCGATGCACCACGCCGACACGACGACCACCGACGCGGCGCGACGCGTGACGTCGGAGTTGCGCAGTCAGATCGTGCGAGCGGCCCCGAAGAAATCCCTCGACGTCCCCGACGACGACGCCGTGTACTTCGCACTCAAGCGATCGGGCTTCAAGGACGAGATGCCGTTGCTCCAGAGCGACGAACGCGGGCTCGCGCAGTCGCTGCGCGCCGACGAGATCGTGCGCGGCGAGGTGTCGCGGACGGGCAACGAGTACGTCGTGCGCGCGTGGCTCGTCCTCGTCCGCGACGCCCGGCTGCGCGAGCCGCTCCCGCTGGCGCGCGCGGCACGCCCCGAACTGGCGGCGCGTGCGCTCGCCCGCTCGGTGACGGCGGCGCGTGCGCAGATGCCGGCGCTCCGCCGCTGTGAGAACGCACGGCGCGACGGGGACTTCACCGGCGCCGCGCTCGCCGCCGCCGAGGCGATGCGCGCATACCCGGGAGCGCTCGCACGCACCTGCCTGCTCGTGTCGCTCACGTTTCAGCCCATCCCCGCCGACTCGTTGCGCAAAGTGGCCGACGGGGTGCTCGCCGTGGACAGCACGAGCATCGTGGCGGCGGTGGAGCGCGCCGAGGCGTTGCTGGCGCTCTCACGGACCAGGGAGGCGGCGGGCGCCTGGCAGCACGTGGTGCTCCTCGCGCCAGACAGCGTGGATCTTGGCCTGCGTGCCACCGACGCGCTGCTGCGGCTGCGTGAGTACGAGCTCGCGCTCGAGATGAGCCGCGCGCTCACGGCCCGGCACGTCACCACACTGTCGTTCCCCAGACTGTCCTTCCGTTCGTTGATCGCACTCGGCCGCTGGAGGGAGGCCGCGCAGCTCGGCGACTCCATCGCGACGACGGATGCCGCATTCGCGGCCGATTCCACCTACACCGTGCGTCACATCGAAGCGCTGCGGCAGAGTGGCGACACGCTGGGCGCGCTCGCGGCGAGCACGGCGGCGATCCGCCGACACGCCGGTGATGCGCGGCTGTACCTGCAGTATCTGCAGTTGATCGCGGGCGAGGCGGGAACGGCGCTCGCGCGCGGCGTGGCGCGCTTTCCCGACTCGCCGGAACTGTACGTGATGCAGGTGCGCGAGGCGCGCGCCTCGGGACGCCGGCGCGACGCGATCGCCGCCGCCGAGGCCGCGCTGCGACGCGATCCGACGCTGCTGCAGATGTATCTGCAGGTCGCCGACCTGTGGCTTGACGAACAGCACGCGGACAGCGCGTTCGACGCGCTGGGGCGCGCGCCGCTCGAGGGAGGGGCGGCTGCGGCCGTGCGCTCCTACGCGCTCAGTCGCGGCACGCGACTGCTGCGGACGGCGGCCGACACGGCACCGGCCATCGTGCGCAGCGCCGTGCCCTTTCTGGCGCTCGCCGATTCACTGGAGAGCGGCGACGATTCGCGCGCGTTGCGTGCGGTGGCGAGCCTGCAGCTGGCGCGCGCCGATCTGATGGCGGCCTCCCGTACGCGCGGATGTTCGGACGCCCGCCACGCCGACGACGCGCTGGGCGCGGGGCGCGACGCCCTCGGACGCGGGATATCGGCCGCGGCGAGCGGCGTGCAGTTGCAGGAGAGCTACGATCAGATGCGCGCCGCGGTGGACGCCGCGGTGCGCGTCTACTGCAAGGGGCCGGGCGCCACGCCCTGACGCGCGCGGGTGAGGCGCGGCCTAGGCGGGGGTCGCGCGTCCGCGCAGTGCCTGCACCGACGCCGGATCGCCCATCGTGATGAGGCGGGTCCCGGGCGCCACGACCGTCTCGCCGGGCGGATTGAACTGGTAGTCGCCGGCGGGTGAGCGCAGGGCGAGCAGCAGGACGCCCGCGCCGGCCTGGTGCAGGTCGAGCGCGGTGACCGTCTTTCCGGAGAACCCGCTGGTGTGCGACACCAGCACTTCCTCGATGCGCAGGTTGCGATTGGTGTCGCGCAGCATCTGATCGAGGAAACCGACCACCGTGGGGCGCAGCAGTTCGCTGGCAAGCCGCATCCCGCCGATCTGCGCGGGCGAGACGACGGCGTCGGCGCCGGCCTGCCGCAGGCGCGCTGCGGCGCGGTCGGTAGTGGCACGCGCCACGACACGCAGCTTCGGGTTGAGCTGACGGCCGAGCACCGTCGTCACGAGCACGTTCTTGTCGTCGTCGGTGCAGACGACGAGTCCGGCGGCATACGCCAGGCCGGCGCGCGCCAGCGTCTCATCGTCGGCGCAGTCCCCCTGCAGCGTGAGCACGCCGGGCATGTCCTGTTCGATGACCGCGAGGTGGGCATGGTTGTGCTCGATCACCACGCAGCGGTTGC
>CAIRBD010000099.1 GCA_903876745.1 uncultured Gemmatimonadota bacterium | reverse complement strand
CCGCGGCCGAACGTCCAGAACGCCTTCTCCCGGAAGTACAGCGTCGTGGCAAGCGCCTTCGACGCCGGCACGGCGAGCGGCGCCATCGCCGCCGGCGTGTACGTCGGTGACAGCGCCGGCGGCGCAGCCCGCAGCGCGTTGAGGATCGCCGTCATCCCCGTGAGGTCGCTGCCGTTGAGCGCGGCCTCCGCTTCGATGAGGCGCGCGTCCAGCCCCGAGACGACGTTGATCGCGTCGGACCGGCCCCAGATCGACTGGGCGACCAGATTGGTCGCGCCGTCGGTCCCGCGCCCCTGCGACGACGTGCCCAGCGTGGTGCCCGCGACCCGCACCCGCGGATCGCCCGCCGAGGCGAACGGGAGCGCGTTGCCGATCACCCCCGAGGCATCCATGCTGTCGCCGACCGTGAACCGCTTCGTGTTGTTGTTGATGTTCCATACGCCGTTGTCGCCGGTCGCCAACGCGAACGTGTTCTGGTAGGCGAACGCCGTGGGCACCGTCGCGACGGTCGTGGCTGCGGTCGTGAACTGCCCCATGTTCACGAGGAGGCGCGCTTTCGTGACCTTCGCCGCGTTCAGGAGCGCCGCCGTCGTCGCGTCGGTGGCCGTCAGCAGCGCCATCGCCGAATCAACATGGGCCGCCGCGATCGCGAACACCTGCTGATTGGACAGCGGGACGCCGTAGACGACCGCCCCGTTCTGGATCGTGCTGAGCGGCGTGCCGTTGCAGAAGTACTCCCCGATCTGCATTTCGGCGAACGCCTTCACGAGGTACATCTGGCCGATGCCCCACGCGGGCGTCGGCATGTACGTGCGGAGCGCGCCGATCGCCTCGTTGGCCCGCGCGATCGTCACGTACAGGTTCGCATAGTTGGCCTGCAGGTCGACATCCGTGTTGAACACGAGGCCGATGTCGAACTCACCGCTCTGCTGGCGGGCATCCGAGGTCTTCCAGACGTCGGTGGCCAGGTCGCTGAATGTCCAGACCTGCCCGCCGCCCGTGACGGTGTTGAAGGCGCCGAGCGCGCCGACGCGCAGGGCGTCCGCGGCGGCGGCGTTGTTGATGCTCGTCGGCGTGACGGTGCCGACGATGTTCGCCGTGAGGAGGTCATGCTGCAGCTTATCGCACGCCGTCGAGCCGAGCAGCACGGCCGCGACGGTGACGATCGAGCGGATACGCACGTATGTGGGCGTCATCGTTTGGGTTCCCGGTCGTCAGTAAGTGATGTTGAGGCGCAACATGAAGTACGTCGGCGGGGAGGTCGCGGCCACGTTCTGCGCGGCCGCCGAGCCGAGGTCCGCGGAGCTGCCATACGAGCTCTCCGGGTCGGTGCCGTCGTACGACGTCTTCCAGAGCTTGACGTTGCGCACCGAAAGGCTCACCCGCGCCGACGATCCGCCCATCAATCGCCGGACGAGCGTCTCGTCGAGCGCGTAGCTCGCCGTGATCTCGCGCAGGCGCGTGAAACTCGCGTCCTGATTGTAGACGGACGTGATCCCCTGCTTGACGGCGATGCCGCGGGCCTGGACGCTCAACGGCGCGCTCATGCGCTGCAGGTCGCCGCACCCGAGCGCCACGAGGCACGGCAGCATCAGCTCGAGGTTCGCGATCCGCCCGCCCGCCCGCCGGTCGGCGAGCGCCGACAGACGCAGGCGGTGGCTGAACAGCTCCACTCCCGTGGACACCGAAACCTGCGTCGGCGGATTGAACGGACCAAGGAACACCTGGTTCGCCGCCGTGGAAATTGTCACCTCACCCCGCGAGAGCAGACCGTCGTTGTTCGCATCGGCATAGGTGAGGACGCGCCCGAAGGCCGACCCGACGGGATAGCCGACCGTCGGACTGGTGAACGGAGCGGGAACGATGGGGCCGAGCGAGACCACCTTGTTCGCATTGTACGAGCCGGCGTACGTCACGTCCCAGGCCACATCCCGCATGTCGAGGAGCTGCGCGTGCAGGCTGTACTCGAACCCGGAGTTCTGCACACCGCCCAGATTGGCGAGGTAGCCGCTCACACCCGCCGAAGGAGCCACCGGCTGATTGATGAGCGCGTCGTTCGTGTTCTTCTTGTAGTACGTGAGCTCGAGATTCGCCCGCCCCCCGAACAGCTTGGCATCGAGGCCCGCCTCGACCTCGCTCGTCCGCTCGGGCCGAAGGTTCGGGTTGCCGGGATTGGAGACCGACAGGCCCGCCACGGCGGCGCCGCCGAAGTTCACCGTCGAGCTCGCGTACGTACGCAGCGCGGCCGTCGCACCCGGTTGCACGCCCGATGCGCCGAACGACGTGCGCAGACGCAGCTGCTCGAGGTACTTCACGTGCGGGAAGAACGACTCATCCGAGACGATCCACGACACCGACGCCTTCGGATAGTAGACGCCGGCGTAGTTGACGCCGAACGCGCTGTTCTTGTCCGACCGCACCGCCGCGGTGATGTACAGCCGGTCGCGCAGCGCCAGCTGTTCCTCGATGAACATGCCCAGT
>CAIRBD010000098.1 GCA_903876745.1 uncultured Gemmatimonadota bacterium | reverse complement strand
GCGAATGGCCTGATAGGTGCCGGCGACGATCTTGTCCCCTTCCTTCAGCCCCGAAAGCACTTCGAAGTGCTTCTCTCCCGCGATCCCTACCTTTACGGGCTTGAACGTCACTTTGTTGTCCGCGCCCACCACGAACACCCCTTCCACGTCCTTCTTGCCCACCTGCTTCGCGTTCTGCTGCTTGGCGCCGGGGCGTTGGGTCGTGTCGGCATTGGCCAGCGATTCGTTCTCGCGGACCGTCAGGGCGATGATCGGGATGGAAAGCACCTTCGTCCGGCTGTCCGTGATGATCTTGGCCGTGGCCGAGAAATCGGGCTTCGTGTCCTTCGGCGGATTGAGCAGCTGGACCGTCACTTCGTAATCGATCGCCTGATCGCCCGTGGCGGTGGCGGTGCCCTTCACCGAACTGTTGGAGATCTCGACGACCTTGCCGACGAACGTCGTGTCCGGGAAGGCGTCGAGCTGCACCACGGTCGAGTCGCCCAGGTGGATGCGGCTCACATCGGTCTCGTCCACCTTCACCTTGGTCTCGAGCACGCTCATGTCCGAGATCGTGAGCAGCGTGGCGGCGTCCTTGTTGAACGTGCCCTGGATGGCGGTTTCACCGTTCTCCACCACCAGGCGGGTCACGCGGCCCGACATCGGAGCGAGGATCGTCGTCTTCCCCAGCTGCACCTTCGAGTCGCGCACCGAGGCCTCCGCCTGCTCCACGTTGTGCCTCGCGGCGTCCACCATCGCGGTGTTCACCTCGACGGCCGTCTTCAGCTGTTCGAGCTGGTCGGCCGCCACGAGGTTCGGATTGCTCTTCCGGATCTCCTGCGAGCGCCGGTAGTTGTTCTCCGACTGGACCAGGTTGGCCTGCGACTGCGCCTGGGACGCCTTGGAGTTCGACAGCGCCGCCTCGGCGCGCTGCACCGCCGCCTCGAACGACTGCGGGTCGATCTGGAGCAGGAACTGCCCCTGCTTCACCCAGTCGCCTTCCTTCACGGAGAGCTTCACGATCTTGCCGGAGATGTCGGCCGAGAGGTCGGCCTTGGTGTGCGGCCGCACCTGCCCGCTCGCCGTGACCGACGACACGAGATCGCGCTTCTGCACGCCTTCGATGCGCACCTCGGTGGCCTTGTTCTTGTTCTTCTGGACGGACGCGTACGTCACGCCGCCGATCGCGGCGACCGCGACCACGAAGATCCCGATCTTTACACCCTTGGTCATCTCGGTCCCCGGCTATCGAAGGGGGCGGCCCACGGCGGTTTCCAACGCCGAGAACGCCCGGTGGAATTCAAAACTGGCATTGATGAGATTGGCCTGCGCCGTCTCGTAATCGCTGCGTGCCTGCTGCAGGTCGACGAGACTGTTCAGCCCCACGCGATAGCGCTCCTCGGCGAGCCGGAGCGCGTCGCGGGCGGCCTGCGTGTTGTTCTCGAGCAGCTTCACCGTGCGATAGTCCGCGATGAGCGTGCCGTACGCGGCGGTGATGTCGGTGGCGAGCTGCAGTTCGTACTGTCGCACCTGCAGCTGCGACTCGTTGCGCGTCGCCGTCTGGTTCTGCACGCGCTGCTCGCGGCCGAAGCCGTCGAACAGCGGCAACGAGACGCCGAGCGACAGGTTGTAGGGGTTGGACGAGAAGTTGAACGGGAAGGTGTTGTTCTGGTCGCGCAGCGCCTGCGCCGCGGCCGGCGTGAACACGATCCCGGAGCACTGCGCGGCGATGGACGACATCCCGGCGCCGCGGCGCAGCGAGTCGGTGGTATAGCAGCTCGCCCGCGAACTGGCCGCCGAGTTGGCCGCCTGGTTCACCAGGTAGTTGTTGTCCTTGTACTGCTGCGTGAAGCCGCCCAGCGAAGCGCTCAGCGACACGCTCGGCAGGTAATCGCCGCGCGCGCCGCGCAGGTCGCTCTCGGCCTGCGTCACCGACGAGCGCCGGGCGCGGAGCGCCGGGTTCTCGGTGCGGGCGGTCGCGATGAGCTGCTTCACGTCGAATGCGGGCTCCGTCACCGGCGGCGACGAGTTCAGCGTCACCGCGCCTTCCATCGGCACGCCGACGAACTGGTACAGGCGCAGGAGTTCGACGTCGGCGGTGTTGTGCGCCCGCAGCGCGTTCACCTCCTGCTGACCGCGGGCGACCTCGGCGCGCTTCACGTCGAGCGACGTCGCGGAGCCCACCCCTTCCTTGGCCTTGGCGAGGTCGAGCTGCAACTGCGTGGACGAGACGAGCGAGTCCTGCAGCACCGCCTGCGCCTGCATCTGGCGCGCGAAGTGGTACTGCTGCACCACCGTGTTGCGCAGGGCGTTCTCGGTGTCGCGCAGGCTCGCGTCGGAGCCGTCGAGCGCGGCGCGCGCCGACCGCACGGAGGCGAGCGACCGGGCACTCACGGAGGCGCTGAAGTTCAGCCCCCACGACGACGACAGCACGTCACTCGTGGCGCCGAAGGCGACACCGCTGAAGAACTGCGGCTTGCCCTGGCGGTAGCTGGCGCCGAGGTTCGTGCTCGCCTGCGGCAACATGGAGCCGAACGCCGAGCGCAGCGCGAGTTCCGCGCGCGTGCGATTGTTCCGGGCGATCTGATACCCGGGGTTGTTCTTCTTGGCGAGGTCGACGGCCTCGTCCACGGACAGCGTGGTGCCGGCCGCGCGCTGGGCAGCGGCGGGCAGCGAAGGTCCGAGGAGGAGGACGGCACACAACAGCTTTCGCATCGGGAAGGGATCCTGGATGGTTACGGAGGGTCCTACGGTAAATGGCATTCGTGGGTTTCACGGCGTTCCCGCCGAGTTCTGGGCTCGCAGGCCGAGCTCATCGGGGTCCCTCTTCGCGGACCGCCACCAGCCGGCGGGAGGGGATGACCACCTTGAGCAGCCGGCCCTGCGCATCCACCCATACGTCGTCGGCGGTGCCGTCGCTGAGGTGCCGCAGGCGCAGGTGCCGCGCGTCGAAATCGCGCACGTCGATGGTGAGGTGCTCCGGCCCGACCAGTTCCACGCGCACGGAGTCGATGACGCCGCGTCGCGGCGCGAGCACCGGCACGATGG
>CAIRBD010000097.1 GCA_903876745.1 uncultured Gemmatimonadota bacterium | reverse complement strand
GCGGATCCTGTTGCTCGACGGCGCCATGGGCACCGAAGTCCAGAAGCTCCGCCTCACCGAGGCCGACTACCGCGGCGCGCGCTTCGCCGCGCACCCGAGCGACCTGCGCGGCTGCAACGACCTGCTCGTCCTCACCAAGCCCGACGCCATCCGCACCATCCACGCCTCGTACCTCGAGGCGGGCGCCGACATCATCGAGACGAGCACCTTCAACTCCACCACCATCTCGATGGCCGACTACGGCCTCGAGGCGATCGTTCCGGAGTTGAACGAATCGGGCGCGCGGCTCGCCCGCGGCATCTGCGACGAATTCGAGGCGCGTGACGGCCGGACGCGCTACGTCGCGGGCATTCTCGGCCCTACCACGCGCTCGGCGAGCATCTCGCCGAAGATCGAAGACGCGGGTTTCCGGAATGTGTCGTGGGACGATCTCGTGCCGGCCTACCTCGACGCGGCGCGCGCGCTCCTCGCCGGCGGCGCCGACATCCTGATGGTCGAGACGATCTTCGACACGCTCAACGCCAAGGCGGCGCTCTTCGCCATCGAGTCGTTGTTCGACGAGCTCGGGCATCGCGTGCCCGTGATGATCAGCGGCACCATCACCGACGCCTCCGGTCGCACCCTCTCGGGCCAGACCACCGAAGCGTTCTTCAACTCGCTCTCACACACCAAGCCGTTCTCCATCGGCCTCAACTGTGCGCTCGGCGCCAAGGACCTGCGCGCCTACGTGCAGGAACTGGCGCGCATCGCGCCCTGCCGCGTGAGCGTGCACCCGAACGCGGGACTTCCCAACGAGATGGGCGGGTACGATGAATCGCCGTCGTACACGGCGGGCATCCTGCGCGAGTTCGCCGACGCGGGGTTCCTCAACGTGGTGGGCGGCTGCTGCGGCACCACCCCGGCACACATCCGCGCCATCGCCGAGTCGGTGCGCGGACTCAAGCCGCGCGTGCCTGCCACGCCGGAGCCGCGCCTGCGCCTCTCCGGGCTCGAACCGCTCACCATCGGCCCCGACTCGAACTTCGTGAACGTCGGCGAGCGCACCAACGTCACGGGCTCGGCCAAGTTCAAGAAGCTCATCCTCGACGGCGAGTACGACAAAGCCCTCGAGGTGGCGCGTCAGCAGGTGGAGGCGGGCGCCGTCATCATCGACATCAACTTCGATGAGGCGATGCTCGACTCCGAGCAGGCGATGCAGACGTACCTGAACCTCGCGGCGAGCGAACCCGCCATCTCGCGCGTGCCCATCATGCTCGACTCGAGCAAATGGCAGGTGATCGAGACGGGGTTGAAGTGCCTGCAGGGCAAAGGCATCGTCAACTCCATCTCGATGAAGGAAGGCGAGGACGCGTTCATCCGGCAGGCGACGCTCGTGCGCCGCTACGGCGCCGCCGTGATCGTGATGGCGTTCGACGAGAAGGGGCAGGCCGACACGGTGGCGCGCAAAGTCTCCATCTGCGAGCGCGCCTACACGATCCTCACCGAGCGTGTCGGGTTCCCGCCCGAGGACATCATCTTCGACCCGAACATCTTCGCCATCGGCACGGGGATCGAGGAGCACAACAATTACGCCGTCGACTTCATCGAGGCCACGCGTATCATCAAGGCACGCCTCCCGCACGTGCGCGTGAGCGGCGGCGTGAGCAACGTCAGCTTCTCGTTCCGCGGCAACAACCCGGTGCGCGAGGCGATCCACGCGGTGTTCCTGTACCACGCCGTGGCCGCCGGGATGGACATGGGGATCGTGAACGCGGGCGCGCTCACGCTCTACAGCGACATCCCGCCGGCGCTGCTCGAGCGCGTCGAGGACGTGGTGCTCAACCGCCGCCCCGACGCCACCGAGCGGCTCCTCGAAGTGGCCGACAGCGTGAAGGGCGACGCATCCAAGAAGGCCGTCGATCTCGAGTGGCGCAAAGGCCCGGTGCACGAGCGACTCACGCACGCGCTGGTGCACGGCATCGCCGATTTCGTGGTGGAAGACACCGAAGAGGCGCGCCACCTCGCCGAGCGTCCCATCGAGGTGATCGAAGGGCCGCTGATGGCGGGGATGAACGTCGTCGGTGACCTGTTCGGCAGCGGCAAGATGTT
>CAIRBD010000096.1 GCA_903876745.1 uncultured Gemmatimonadota bacterium | reverse complement strand
GTGCCGTACGGCGCGGACGATGTCCTCGTCCTTCAACTGGGCCCCGATCCCGCCCTTGCCGCGCGTCAGGTTCAGCCCGGACCACCGTCCCATCGGCGGCGCGTCGACGATCGTGAATCCGCCGAGGTCCTCGCCGTGGCAGTCCACGCACTTCGAGATGGCCGTGGCGAAGTGCCGGCCGCGCTCGATCGAGAGCGAGTCCGACGGGATGGCGATCTGCTCGGCGGGCACCGTGAGTTTCGCCCGGATCACCTTCTCGCTGGCGAAATAGACGCCGGCGCAGGCGACGAGCACCACCACCACGAGTGCGCCGACGGTGAGGAGCAGGCCTTTCAGGATCTTGTTCATGGGCGGGGGGACCCCTGGTTCGATGACGGACGTCAGGTCGGCGTCGACTGGCGGAATGCGCCGTCACGAAATAACACCTGCGCTGGTTGTACGTCCAGCACCGCCGCATATTTCACGGATGTCCGCGATGATCGAGACGCGCGCCCTGCGCAAGGTCTACGCCGCGGCGCCTACGCGTCGCGGATCTCCGGGGCGCGGTACGGCGCCAGCGCCTTCTGTGCCGGCGCACCCGCGGCCGTCCGGCGGCATCGCGGCCCTCGACGGGCTCGATCTGCAGGTGGCTGAAGGGGAGTGCTTCGGCTTGCTCGGCCCCAACGGCGCCGGCAAGACGACGACCATCGGCATCCTCACCACGCGCGTGCATGCGACCTCCGGCGACGCGTTCGTCGCCGGGATGAACGTGGCGACGGAAGACACGGCCGTGCGTCAGCGCATCGGCGTCGTCCCGCAGCGCCCCAATCCCGACCGCGGGCTCAACGTCATCGAGAACCTCGCGTACCACGGCGCCTACTTCGGTCTCGCGATGGCCGAAGCGGAGCGGCGGGGCGTGGCGTTGCTCGAGAAGTTCGACATCGGCGACAAGGCGCAGGCGAAGGTCGACGACCTGTCGGGCGGGCAGCAGCAGCGGCTGATGATCGCGCGCGCGCTGCTGCACGAGCCCCGCGTGATCTTCCTCGACGAACCGACGGTGGGGCTCGACCCGCAGGCGCGGCTCGCCCTCTGGGACGTGCTGCGCGCGCTGCACCGCGAGGGGCGCACCATCGTCATGACCACGCACTACATGCAGGAGGCCGACGAACTCTGCGACCGGCTCGCGATCATCGACCGCGGGCGGCTGCTCGCGTGCGACACGCCGCAGGCCCTGCGCCGGCAGGCGCCGGGCGCGACGATCATCGACCTCACGCTCGACGGGGATGTCAACGCCGCCGCGGAGCGCTGCCGCCTCGTCGAGGCCGTCACGCGCGTCGATGTGGCCGGACGCGACCTGCGCGCGCATAGCGAACGGGGCGGGGAAACGATCCCCGCGCTCATCCGCGCCGCCGAGGATGCGGGGGCGCGTGTGCTCAACATCAACCTGTCCAAGCCGAGTCTCGAGACGCTGTTCATCGCGCTCACCGGCCGGAAGCTCGACTGATGGCGGACCTTCGTCCCGTCGCCACCTCCGACGTCTTTTTCGCGATGCTCCGTCGCGACATCCGCGTGGCGCGCCGCGAACTGCCGTTCTTCCTCGTGCGCACGGCCATGCAGCCGCTGCTGCTGATGATCGTCTTCGGCTTCCTGATGCCGCGCATGGGAGTCATGCAGCGCGGCTACACCGCCACGCTGCTGCCCGGAGTGATCGCGCTCTCGCTCGCGCTTTCGTCGGTGCAGAGCGTGGCCCTGCCGATGGTGGCGCAGTTCGGGTTCTCCAAGGAGATCGAGGATCGCCTGCTCGCGCCCATTCCGAGCCACCTCGTGGCGCTCGAACTCGTCGTCGCCGGCACCCTGCAGGGGCTGCTTGCGGGGCTCTTCGTGCTCCCCTGCGGCCGACTCATCATGGGCGACATCCCCGGGCTCGCCTTCGCGAACCTGCCGCACATCATCGGCGTGACCATCCTCGGCGCCGCCGCCTTCAGCGCGCTCGGGCTGCTCATCGGTTGCGTCATCAACCCGCAGCAGATCGGGCTGATGTTCAGCTCCATCATCGGGCCGATGATCTTCTTCGGCTGCACGTACTACCCGTGGATGGCGCTCGACAAGGTGCCCGTGATGAAGTATCTCGTGCTGGTGAATCCGCTCGTGTACGTGGCCGAGGGGATGCGCGGCGCCATCACGCCGGATGTGCCGCACATGGATCCGCTCGTCGACGCCGTCGTGCTCGTCGTCCTCATCGGCATCTTCTGGCACTTCGGAAAGCGCGCCTTCCTCAAGCGCGCCATCTCGTAGTCCTCCTGCACGCGAAGGGTCGCATGCCGCGCTCGCTCCTGCTCTTCGTTCGTCTCGTGCTCGGGGTGGTGACGGCGGCGCTGCTGCTGATGTCGCCGCGCGCGCTCACCGCGCAGACGCCCTCGCTCTTCAAGGGCAATGTCCTCGCCGATGGAAGTAATTACGGGTGGACAGACGGCGTTGGCAAGTTGCTTGATCGCGTGTGTCCGGGCACCAGGGAACGTGAAGTGATCAGGAAAGCCCATAATACGCTTAATCTCCGTTACGGTGATGTGCCGCCTTTCACCCGAGTAGACCGGGATCATCGCGCCACCACCACTATGACTGACGGCAAAGGTAGGGAGTGGTGCATCAATAGAACATGCGCGAATGCCACTTGAACGCAATTGAAAAACACAGTCATCAAGATCGGCCCCCGCATTGATACGTTCTAGCGCAGTTCGCGTTTTAGGCACCGGGAAGGTCATGTGCGCCAGTGTTTTTTTACCTGTATACAAATCTATATACTCATGCC
>CAIRBD010000095.1 GCA_903876745.1 uncultured Gemmatimonadota bacterium | reverse complement strand
GTCTGTGCGTAGTACGGGAACAGCTCGAGCGTCTGGCTCAGGGCCGCGTAGGCCCGGCCGAATGACGCGTCGCGCGCGATCGCCTGCTCGAAGCTCGCGGCGGCGGCGGGTACGGACCGCCGATGCAGCAGGAACTCGCCGCGCAGGTATAGGTCGTACGCCTCCGGATCCGCCGTACCGTGCGAGAGTGCGGCGCTGCCACCGCGGGCCAGCGGTGCGACCCGCGTCTGCAGCGCCGCGGCGACGGCCTTGCTGATGTCGTCCTGCACCGTGAGCACGTCCTTGAAGTCGCGCTCGAAACTCTGAGACCAGATCTCCACGCCGGTCGAGGCGTCGGAGAGCTGCGCCGACACGCGCAGCCGGTCGCCCGCGCGGAACACGCTCCCCTGCACGAGGAAGCGGCTCGCCAGGGCCTTGCCGAGCTCGCGCACGTCCAGATCGCGGCGCCCCCGGTAGCGATATGCCGTGCTGCGCGACGCCACGCGCATTCCGGGAAGATGGCCGATGGCCGTCGCCAGCTCATCACTGATGCCGTCGGCAAAGTACTGTTGCGTGGAATCACCGCCGACGTTCGCGAACGGCACCACGGCGAGAGTCGCGCCGTCACTGGCAGTCGCGTCCGGACTCCGCCGCAGCGGCACGATCACCGCCACCGCCGCGATCACGACGACCACCGCGATGGCGAGCGCGCGAACCGGCCGGCCGCGGGGGCTCGCGTGGGCGGTGCCCGGCGTGCCGACCGCGTCGAGGCCTTCGAGTAACTCCCGCGCGCTCTGCGGGCGCCGCGCGGGATCCTTCTCCAAACAGCGCATGACGAGCGCCGCCAGCCCGGCCGGCGTATCGGTGCGCAGCGTGGCGATCGGCTTGGGCACTTCGCTCACGTGCGCCGCGAGGATCTGGTGTGGCGGCCGCCCCTGGAATGGCGCCTTCCCGGCGAGCATCTCGTACGCCGTCGTACCGAACGCGTACAGGTCGGCCCGGTGGTCCGTGTTCGGGTCGCCCGCCACCTGCTCCGGCGCCATGTACTGCGGCGTGCCGATCATCGTGCCCGCTTCGGTGAGCGTGGCGCTGGCCGCCATCGACCGCGACTCGCTGAGCGCTTTCGCGATCCCGAAGTCCGTGATCACGGCGCCGTCGCCGGAGAGCAGGACGTTCTCCGGCTTGATGTCGCGGTGCACCACGCCGCGCGCGTGCGCGTAGTCGAGGCCCCGCGCGATGTCGCGCAGGATGCGCACCGTCTCCGCCACGGGCAGCGCGCTCCCTTCGGCGAGCTTCGCGCGCAACGAGAGCCCCGTCACGAACGGCATCGTGTAGTACGGGAGTCCGTTCGAATCGCCGGCGCTCAGCACCGGGACGATGCTCGGATGCTGCAGTTGCGCCGCGAGCCGGATCTCCCGCTCGAACCGCTCGGCGCTGAGCCCCGCGGACAGCTCCGTCGAGAGCACCTTCACGACGACGGTGCGCCCGAGCCGCGTCTCCTGCGCGAGGAACACGCGCGACATGCCGCCCCCGCCAAGCTCGCGCTCGAGGGTGAAGGCAGTGCCCAACGTCGTCTGCAGCTGGTCGCGAAGATCGCCGGCCAAGGGGGGCTCCGAGTATACCGCAAAGGGGTCGGCAAGAATGTAGGGACGGGTCAGGGGACCAGCCAGCGGTCGCGCCCCTGCGGCCGCGCCGTCGCCGCGGGCGCGTGTCGCTTCCCGCCCTTCCGCGAGACGCTAAGTTTCTGGTCTC
>CAIRBD010000094.1 GCA_903876745.1 uncultured Gemmatimonadota bacterium | reverse complement strand
TCGCGCGGCTTCAACAACGCGTTCTCGACGTCCATGCTCATGCTGCAGGACTATCGCAACACGAACGTCCCGTCGCTGCGCGCGAACATCCCCTTCCTGTTCACGGGCACGAACGAGGACGTCGAGCGCATCGAAGTGCTCAACGGTCCGGCCGCGGCACTCTACGGGCCGAACTCGGCCAACGGCGTGATGCACATCATCACGAAGTCGCCGTTCAACTCGCAGGGCACGACGGTCACGGTGGACGGCGGCACCCAGTCGCTCATCCGCGGCGCCTTCCGCACGGCCGGCGTGGTCGCCAACGACTGGGGCTACAAGCTCTCTGGTGAGTACTTCAAGGGCGTGGACTTCAAGTACGCCGACCCGAACGAGCCGGCGACGTTCCCGACCGTCAGCTACCTGAACCCGGCCACCAACGCGTCGACGCCGTATCCGCGCTCGGGGCAGGCCGCGGGCCGTGACGAGAACGTCAGCCGCTATTCCACGGAAGCGCGTCTCGACTGGCGTCCGAATCCCGACTTCACGAACATCTTCACCGCCGGTTACACCAAGATCGGCAGCGCCATCGAACTGACGACTGCGTTCGGCGCCTCGCAGATCAAGAACTGGTCGTACACCTCGATCCAGGATCGCATCCAGTACAAGCGGTTCTTCGCCCAGGTGTTCCTCAACTCGAACAACTCGGGCAACGACAGCCCGACCGACGGCAGCGGCACCTACTACCTCCGCACCGGCATCCCGGTGGTGGACAAGTCGTCGGTGCTCACCGCACAGGTGCAGCAGGCGTTCGACGTGCTGGGCGCCAAGTGGGTGACCGGCGCCGATTACATCACGACCCATCCGCGTTCGCAGGGCTCGATCTTCGGCGCGAACGAAGGCAACACCGACATCGTCGAGTACGGCGCGTATCTGCAGAGCACGATGCCGCTCACGAAGAAGCTCGACCTGGTGTGGGCCGGCCGCCTCGACCAGACGAACCGCCTCGACGGCTCGCAGTTCTCGCCGCGCGTCGCGTTCATGTACAAGATGGACGAGACCAACAACGTCCGCTTCACGTTCGGCCGCGCCTTCAACTCGCCGGCCAGCTTCGCGTACTTCCTCGATCAGCTCGCGACGGCCAACGTCGCGCCGGGCGGCTTCAACGCCTTTGCCGTGGGCAACCCGGCCAAGCAGGGCTGGAGCTTCAACCGCGGCTGCGACGCCACCATCAACACCGGCCTGTGCATGCACTCGCCGTGGGTGGCGCAGGGTCCGCTCGCCGCGGTCGGCTCGTCCAGCGCCACCGCGTACCCGGGCTTCATGACGGCGCTGCCGGCGGTGATCGCCGGTCTCCCCGCCGGCGCGTTCGCGTCGGCGTCCGATCCCACGGGCGCGGCCTCCAAGGCGCAGCTCGGCGCGCTCGTCGGCCAGTTGGGCGGCTTCCTCGGCTCGCTCCGTCCCACCGACGCGCAGCTCGGCTCGGTGCTCAAGATCGGCTCGGCGACGGTGCCGGTGTCGGGCGTGCAGGACCTGAGCGCGCTGCAGGCGTCGTTCAATACCACGTGGGAGATCGGCTACAAGACGATCATCGCCGACAAGCTCCGTATCGCCCTCGACCTGTGGTATCAGATCCGCGGCGACGTGGGCGTGCCGATCGGCCAGATCAACCCGCTCGTCTTCTATGATCAGACCAAGCTGACGGGCTACCTCACGGCGAACATCTCGGGCGCGTTGCAGGCGCAGGGCATGCCCAAGGCGCAGGCGGATCCGACGGCGGCGGCCTACGCGGCCGGCCTTGGGTCGTTCATGTCCAAGTTGCCGCAGGGCACGCTCGCCCTCACCAACACCACGCTCGCGCCCGACCAGCGCATCATCGCCACGTACCAGCAGGCGTCCGGGTCCGTGGATGTGCGTGGATTGGACCTCGCGGTCGACTATCAGGCCGACGAGAAGTGGCTCTACTCCACCACCCTGTCGCATATCGGACAGATCGTCTACCCGTCCATCGGCGGCGACGTGAATCCGCTGATGTCGAACTCGCCGAAGTGGCGCGCCTCGGGCTCGGTGCACTACAGCGACGAGAAGGCGGGCTGGTCGTGGGACGGCACGGTGCGCTACACCGACGCCTTCCCGGTGAACTCGGGCCTCCTGAACTCGCTCGGCATCCCGCCGAACCCGGCGGGGACGATTCTCTATCCGGCCGTGCCGGCGTCGACGCAGTTCGACCTCGGCGCCACGTGGCACCCCACGCAGAAGATCGCCTGGTCGCTCAACGTCACGAACCTCCTCGACACGCAGGCGCCGACGTTCGTCGGAACGCCGAACATCGGCCGCATGGCGCTGACGCGCGTGAAGTTCGAGTTCTAGCAGCGGGACGCAGCATGCAGGTGGAACGGGGGGCCGGCATTCGCCGGCCCCCCGTTCGCATGCGGCCGCCCCGTGACCCGGGCGGGACCGATGCGGCCCCGATGCCGGGGGAGAGGTCGACCGCCTAACTTTCGGGATGCAGAAGAATCCGCCCCCGAAGAAGAAGAAGGTCAACTACGCCAACGCCTGGCAGGAAGCGCGCGTGCTGATGTGGCAGCACCGCTTCACGCTCGCCATCGGCCTGGCCTTGATGCTCGTGAACCGACTCGCCGGCTTCGTGCTGCCGGCGAGCGTCAAGTGGCTCGTCGATGAAGTCGTCGGGAAACACCGCAGCAACCTGCTGGTGCCGATCGCCGTGGCGTCGGGCGTCGCCACCCTCGTGCAGGCGGCGTCGAGTTTCGGCCTCTCGCAAGTGATCAGCGTGGCCGGCCAGCGCGCCATCACCGACCTGCGCCGCCGCGTGCAGGCCCGCGTGATGAAACTTCCCGTCAGCTTCTTCGACTCCACGCAGAGCGGCGTGCTCATCAGCCGTGTCATGACCGACGCCGAGGGGGTTCGCAATCTCGTCGGCACGGGGATCGTGCAGTTCGTGGGGGGCATCTTCACGGCGGCCATCGCGCTCGGCGCCCTCTTCTGGCTCAACTGGCGCCTCACCACCGCGACGATCGCCATCCTCGGCCTGTTCGGCGCGGTGATGGCCTACGCCTTCAATAAGTTGCGGCCGATCTTCCGGGAGCGGAGCAAGATCAACGCCGAGATCTCGGGGCGGCTCGGGCAGGCGCTCGGCGGCGCGCGCGTGGTGAAGATCTACACGGCGGAGAAGCGCGAGGAGATCGTGTTCACGAAGGGCGCGCACCGGCTCTTCCGCAACATCGCGGGCACGATCACGGGCACCTCCGCGGTGACGGCGTTCAGCGCCGTGGCCATCGGCGGCATCGGCGTGCTCATGACCATCGTCGGCGGGCGCGACATCATCGCCGGCAAGATGACGCTCGGCGATTTCATGATGTACGTGTTCTTCGTGGGGCTCGTCTCGTTCCCCGTGGTGCAGCTGGCGGCCATCGGCACGCAGTTCAGCGAGGCGTTCGCGGGGCTCGACCGCATCCGCGAGATCATGACGACGCCCACCGAGGACGCCGAGGACGGCTCGCGCGAACCGCTGGAGAGCGCCGACGGCGACATCGTGTTCGACCATGTGTGGTTCGAGTACCGCGAGGGGATCCCGGTGCTCAGCGACGTGACGTTCACCGCCAAGGAAGGCACGACGACGGCGCTGGTGGGCTCGAGCGGTTCAGGCAAGAGCACGCTCATCTCGCTCATCATGGCGTTCAACCGGCCGAACAAGGGCACGATCCTCGTGGCCGGCCGCGACCTCGCCGGCGTGCGGCTGCGCGACTACCGCGCGCACCTGGGTGTGGTGCTGCAGGACAACTTCCTGTTCGACGGCACGATCGCCGAGAACATCGAGTTCTCGAAGCCCGGCGCGACGGCGGACGACATCCGGCGCGTGGCGCAGATCGCGCACTGCGACGAGTTCATCGCGCAGTTCCCCGACGGCTACGACACGATCGTCGGCGAGCGCGGCGTGAAGCTCTCAGGCGGTCAGCGGCAGCGCATCGGCATCGCCCGCGCGATCCTCGCCGACCCGAAGGTCCTCATCCTCGACGAGGCCACGTCGAGCCTCGATTCGGAGAGCGAGCAGCACATCCGCGACGGCCTGCACGCCCTGCGCCGCGGCCGCACGACGTTCGTCATCGCGCACCGGCTGAGCACCATCCAGAGCGCCGACCAGATCCTCGTGCTCGAGGGCGGCGTGATCGTGGAGCGCGGCACGCACACGGAACTGCTCTCGCATAGCGGCCGCTACCGGCAGCTGTACGACAAGCAGTATCAGATCGAGCGCGACCAGTTCATCAATCCGGGCGAGGATTTCACGCAGGAAGAGTCGGCCGTGCACGCGAGAGTCAACGCGCCGTAGCGGTGCCGGCGGGGTG
>CAIRBD010000093.1 GCA_903876745.1 uncultured Gemmatimonadota bacterium | reverse complement strand
CCCTGGCGATCCCCCGGTGGATCGCTGGGCTCGAAACCGCGTTTCCGCGGCCCCGCTTTTACACGGCCTCGCTCAGGCTCGTGAAGTTGAAGTCCCGCACTTTGATCGACGGCATCGCTACTGCGCCGCCTTGCTCGGTGCCGGCGAGTCGCTCAGAACGTCCGAGCGCCTCGAGATTATTCAGCATGAAGAGCGGCGATTCATTGAATCGCAGATTCGAAACGCTCTTCGCAACCTTACCATTTTCAATCAGGAACGTCCCATCGCGTGTCAATCCTGTGTACAGAATTGTACGAGGATCGACTTCGCGCAAGTACCAAAGTCGAGTTATCAGAATTCCGCGGTCGGTGCCTCGGACCAGTTCATCGATGGTTTGCGTGCCTCCGGCCATCTTGAACGAGCTCGGCGCGCCCGTCGCGACGGCATTTTTTTTCTGCGCCCAGAAGCGTGAATAGTACAACTGCGCGAGCACGCCCTGCTCGATCCAATGCTGTGTTTTCAGAGGGAAACCTTCACCGTCGAACGGTTGCGCGAGCAGTTGCGGATCGGACGGATCGGAGAACATCGACACGCGTTCGTCGACGATCTTCTCGCCGATCTTGTTGCCTCCGCCCTGCTTCACGAACGGCGACCGACCCTCATCCGAACTGCGGGCGTCGGCGTAGTTCGAAATGAGCTGAACGAGGTCTCCCGTCGCTTGCGGTTCCAAAATGACGACGTACCGCCCCGGTTCGATCTTCGCCGGCTGGCGTGAGGCGCGTGCTTTTTCGAGCGCGCGCTGGGCGACGGCGGCGAAATCGATCTGCGTCCAATCGGGATGATCGGCGGCGGCCCATCCCGATCCGGTGCCGTCGTTCGTGCGCACGGTGAGCTGATAGTTCGCGCTCGTCGAGCGGAAATACGCGAACAGCCCTTTCTGATTGGCGATCGCGTTGTACCCCGCGCCCGCGACGAGGAACCCCGCCGCAGTGAGGTCGCCCGCCTTGCGCGCGGGACCGAGCGCCGTGAGCGCGACGTTCGCCCGGTCGGCGGCGCTGTTGTTGGCGGTGGCGTCGAACCAGGCGTCCACGGCCGCGTATTGCTGCGGGCCGAGTTCGGGCATGGCCTCGGGATCGTCGGGGGTGAGCTTCGCGATGCGCTCCGACTCGCGCACGCAGCGCAGCAGCGATTCGTCGGACAGGTCGTTGGTGGTGACCACGGCATGCTTGGGTCCGTAGGACGACTGCACCACGACCGTGGCGTCGACGATGGAGCCGGCCGTGGACATCTGGTTGGCGGCGAACCGCACGTTCTGGGAGATGCCGCCACTGATGTTCACGTTGATGGCGTGAGCCCTGGACATCTTCACGGTCTTCTCGCACAGGGCCTGCGCCGCCGCACGCGAGAGCACGCCATCGGGCTCGGCGGTGACGCGGGCCACGGCGTCGAGGAGTCGTTTGGGGGCGGACATCAGGTCTTCCTCCCCGTATTGATGACGTTCACGTTGCGGAAGCGCGCGGGGACAGCGCCGTGGCTCACGGCGTTCGATTGCCCGGGCTGTCCCTTGCCGTCGAAGAACGATCCGCCGAGCTCGTAGCTCTTCCGGCCGCCGATCATGTCCATCGAGTTCCAGAAGTCTGGGGTGCGGATCTGATAGGCGACGTCCTTGAGCATCCCGGCGATCTTGCCGCCTTTTATCTCGTAGAACACCTGGCCGCCGAACTGCGCGTTGTAGCGCTGCTGGTCGATGGAGAACGATCCGTCGCCGACGATGGCGATGCCGCGGTCGGTGGCGGCGATGAGGTCCTCATAGCTGCGCTCCT
>CAIRBD010000092.1 GCA_903876745.1 uncultured Gemmatimonadota bacterium | reverse complement strand
GGGCGCCCAGACGATGAGCTTGGCGAGCATGGGATCGTAGAACAGGCCGACCTCCGAGCCCGTCTCCACCCCGGCGTCCCACCGCACGCCCGGCCCGGACGGCACCTGCAGGTGCGTGATGCGCCCGGTGGACGGAAGGAACCCGTTCGCCGTGTCCTCGCTCGTGATGCGGCACTCGATGGCCCAGCCGTTGGGCTCGGTGTGCGTGCGCGCGGGGAGGCGCTCGCCGCGCGCGATGCGCAGCTGCCACTGCACGAGGTCGAACCCCGTCACGAGTTCCGTGACCGGGTGCTCCACCTGGATGCGCGTGTTCATCTCGAGGAAGTAGAACGCGCCGCTCTTGTCGAGGAGGAACTCGCACGTCCCCGCGTTCACGTAGCCCGCGGCGCGCGCGGCGCGCACGGCCGCCTCGCCCATCTGCCGGCGCAGTTCCGTCGACACCGCGACGCTCGGCGCCTCCTCGATCATCTTCTGATGGCGGCGCTGCACCGAGCACTCGCGCTCCCCGAGCGACCAGACCGTGCCGTGCGCGTCGGCCAGCACCTGGATCTCCACGTGCCGCGGCCCCTCGATGTACTTCTCGACGTACACGGCATCGTCGCCGAACGCGTTCTTCGCCTCGCGCTTCGCCGCGTCGAGCGCTCCGGCGATCTCGCGCTCGCTGTGCACCACCCGCATCCCCTTGCCACCGCCGCCCGCCGACGCCTTGAGCAGCACCGGGTAGCCGTACTTCGCCGCGATCACCGCGGCCTCGGCGGCATCCGCGAGCGCTTCGGTCGTGCCCGGCACCACCGGCACATCGTGCGCCACGGCCAGCTGGCGCGCCGCGGTCTTGCTCCCCATCGCCGCGATCGCTTCGGCCGGCGGACCCACCCACACGAGGCCCGCCTCACGCACCGCGCGCGCGAACCACTCGCGCTCGCTCAGGAACCCGTACCCCGGATGGATCGCACCGGCGCCGCAGGCCTTCGCCGCCTCGATGATGAGGTCACCGCGCAGATAGCTCTCACTCGACGGCGCCGGCCCGAGGCGCACCGCCTCATCGGCCTCGCGCACGTGCGGCGCCGTGGCATCCGCGTCGGAGTACACCGCGACAGAGCGAAGCCCCAACTCGCGACACGCGCGGATGATGCGGAGCGCGATCTCGCCGCGGTTGGCAATCAAGACTTTATCAAACACAGTGGGAGGCCACGGAGCGAGGGGGCGAGGTCGAGTGCGAGTGGGAGCAGAGTGGGAGTGGGACGGCGGCGGGGGAGGTTGAGGGGAAGCTTCAGGGTGACGCGCGGACGGTCTCACCCCTCCCTCCCCCTCCCCCTTTCCCTCCCCCTCCCCCTCACAGAGGAATATTCCCGTGCTTCTTGGGCGGATTCCGGTCGCGCTTGGTGCGCAGCGTCTCGAGCGCGTCGATCAATCGCGGACGTGTGTCGCGCGGATCGATGATGTCGTCCACGTAGCCGCGGCTCGCGGCGACGTACGGATTCGCGAACTTCTCCGCGTACTCGGCGACGCGCGCATCCATCGCCTTCTGTGGATCGCTGCTCTCCGCGATCTCTTTCTTGAACAGGATCTCCACCGCACCCTTGGGTCCCATCACCGCGATCTCGGCGGTGGGCCAGGCGACGTTGAAGTCCCCGCGGATGTGCTTCGAACTCATCACGTCATAGGCGCCGCCGTACGCCTTGCGGGTGATCACGGTGAGTTTCGGGACCGTCGCCTCGCAGTACGCGTACAGCAGCTTGGCGCCGTGCTTGATGATGCCGCCGTGCTCCTGCGCGACGCCCGGGAGGAAACCCGGCACGTCCTCGAAGGTCACGATGGGGATGTTGAACGCGTCGCAGAAGCGGATGAAGCGCGCCGCCTTGAGGCTCGCATTGATGTCGAGCACGCCGGCGAGGATGGCGGGCTGGTTGGCGACGATGCCCACGCTGAAGCCGCCGATGTGGGCGAATCCGCAGATGATGTTCGCGGCGTAGTCGCGCTGCACCTCGAGGAACTCCGCGTCGTCCACGATGCGGGCCAGGATGTCGTGCATGTCATACGGCTTGTTCGGACTGTCGGGGACGAGGTCGAGCAGCGCCTCGTCACGCCGGTCCCGGGGATCCGTGCCGCGCCCGCGCGGCGGCGCGTCGATGTTGTTCGAGGGCACGTACCGGAAGAGCGCGCGGATGGCCTCGAGGCACTCGAGTTCGCTCGCACAGGTGAAGTGCGACACGCCGCTCGTGCCACCGTGCGTATCGGCACCGCCGAGGGTCTCCATGGAGACGTCCTCGTGCGTGACCGTCTTCACGACGTTCGGCCCGGTGACGAACATGTAGCTCGTCCCCTTGGTCATGAACACGAAGTCCGTGATCGCCGGCGAATACACGGCCCCCCCGGCGCACGGGCCGAGGATGGCGGAGATCTGCGGCACCACGCCCGAGGCGAGGGTGTTCCGGAGGAAGATCTCCGCGTAGCCGCCGAGCGAGACGACGCCTTCCTGGATGCGTGCGCCACCGGAATCGTTGAGGCCGATCACCGGGGCGCCGTTGCGGACGGCGAGATCCATGACCTTGCAGATCTTTTCGGCGTGCGCCTCGGAGAGTGAGCCGCCGAACACGGTGAAGTCCTGCGAGAACACGTAGACCAGGCGGCCGTCGATGCGGCCTGACCCGGTGACGACGCCGTCGCCGTAGGGGCGCTGGTCGCCGATGCCGAAGTCGTCGGAGCGGTGCGTGACGAAGCGGTCGAGCTCGGAAAACGAGCCTTCGTCGAGCAGCACATCGAGGCGCTCCCGCGCCGACAGCTTGCCCTTGTCGTGTTGAGCCTTGAGGCGGGCCGCCCCTCCACCCTGCTCCGAGGCGGCGCGCCGCTGCTCAAGGAGCTGGAGTTTCTCGCGCATGGACATAGGCCTTATAAGGTAGCGGTCGTCCCAAAAGGTGACCACTCGGGTAACTGTCACGTAATGCTACTACAGAAATGGGCACACCGGTCGAAACTACCGATGAGGGAAAGATTCATTCACACAGGGAGGCAACATGGCAAGGACTGCTGCAATGCCCGGCGAGATCCGGGAGACCCTCATGCGTCTGCTCGGCGTGGTCGCGCTCAGCGCGTTCATGTCGGCACAGGTCTGGGGGCAGGATGCGAACAAGGTGTACGACCTTTCCGATCTTTCGACGCTGCCGAAGCTGGCCTCTGCGTCGCAAGCGACCCGACTGATCCAGGGCTCCTACCCCGCAATGCTGAAGAACAGCGGCGTCGGCGGTACGGTGCAGATGGAGATGGTCGTGGACAAGGATGGGAAGGTGGAGCCGGGGTCGGTCGAAGTCGCTTCGTCCAATGCCCAACTCGCCGAAGCCGCTAAGGGCGTCGCCACGAAACTCGAGTTCTATCCGGGCAAGGTGAAGGACACCGCCGTCCGCTCGCGCGTGGTTCTGCCGCTCGTCTACAAGCCGTAACGTCGGCGCGCGGCCCCGTGGGTCGCGCGGACGTTTGGCGTCATTCCGATCTTCACGAGTGCGCACGACAGGACTCGAACCCAGCCGACCGCGTAGGCGCAGCACGCGTCGGTGCCCATATATGACACAGCCCCCGGCGTGCGGTCCGACGCAGGGGGCTGGTGCGTTCCCGCCGGAGTCGCGCTCCCGGTCTCAGCCCGGCGGCGTTCCGACGTCGAACCCCACATCATCGAGCAGGATCGTGCCGCCGGGCGCGCGATCGAAGACGAGTCGGACGGCGCGAACATTCCGCGGGTCGAACCCGTCGAGCAGCGCGCTGAAGCGCGCGAACGGGATGCGGTAGCTCGCGAGCACGTCCTCGTGGTTCTTGGCCGGCGGGAAGAGTCGCTGTTCCACGTACTGCCACCGCCACAGGCGCACAGTGAGCGGTGGACGGACCGGCGCCACGGCCGACAGCAACAGCGACGCCGTGCGCCCATCCGCCATGACGAGTTCCACCGTGAGGTCGAGCGGTGGCGGCGCGGCCGCGGTCTTCGCGGGCTTCTCGCCCGGTGTGGTCGCCGCTGAATCGGGCGTCGCCTTGGTCGAATCACGCCGTGCGGCGAGCGCCGCCCGTTCGGCGCTGTCGAGTGGCGCGGCCGTGTCGGCGCGCGCGAGCGGCGTGGGCAGTTCGCCGTAATTCGCGAGCGCGAACACGAGCGACGACGCACGGGTGAGCTTCCACGCGGCGGCCAGCGTATCGGGGAGGGTGATGGTGTAGCTCGCCCTCGCCTCATTACCCGCCGCGACCGGCGGCGATCCGGCACCCGCGCCCACCCCGGCGCGCGCCATGGTGTCGGGAGGGAGCCAGCCGAGCATGATGGCGTTGTTGTTGAACGGCTGGAGACCGCGGCTCCGCATGGTGAGCGCGACGTCCTTCCACGTGGCGAGGTGCTGTCCGCTGAGGCGCACACCGGCCGCCGACCCGCGCGTCACGTCGATGCCGCCCTCGAAATCGGCGAGCACGCGTGTGGTGGGCAGGTCGAACCGCGACAGGTAGATCGTTTTCGGGAGCCACCCACCGGCGGCCCGATGGTCGAGGAACATCGGGAGGTATGCACGCTGGCCGCGCAGCGTGAGGTCGAGGAAGCCGCCGATGAAGACCTTGGCCACCTGGCGCTGCTCATCGCCGGTGAGCAGCAGTCGCTTGTTCAGGAGCCATCCCGAGTCACCGACGTCGTTGTCACCCCACACCGTGTTGAACTGCCCGTGATTGGCGCGATACACATACACGCCGGCTTTCACCCAGTCGCCGCCCTCGGTGAACCGGACGCGTTCGTACTGGCGCAGCCCCATGAAGGTCTGCACGTCGCTGTCGTGCGACCCGTGGATGACGAAGTAGTTGACGTTCTCGAGCGGCGTCGGCAGGCCGGCGGGCTTGTACTGCCCGTCCACCGGCGAGATGGCGATCACGGTGCGGATATCGAAGCCGAAGTCGAACGTGACGCGCGCGTCATCGGGATAGCGCGAGAGTCGGTTGAAGGCGGCCGCCACGGCCACGGCCTCGCCGCCGCGGGAATGCCCGGCGAGCGCGATGCGCGTGAGATCCACCTTGCGATAGAACGGCGACGTGCTGTCGGCGTTCCAGCGGCGCCACACGACGAGGTGCTGCAGCAGCATCCAGCCGCGCGCATCGTTCTCGTCGCGCAGATCGCCGTTGAGGAAGTTCTCGTCCACCGACGCGAGGATGTAGCCGCGGCTCGCCAGATGGCGCCCCAGATACGCGTAGCCGGGATCGCTGAACTTCTTCATGTCATGGTTGCCGTGCACGATCAGCACGAGCGGGAACGGCCCGGCGCCGTCGGGATACCAGACGCGCGCGTTCACGGGGAGGCGCTTCTCGTCGAAGCCCCAGTAGTCCCACCGCTTCTTGAGCGCCTTCTTGTCGCCGCCGCGCAGGTAAGGCGTGCCGTTCACGGCGCGGGTGCGCAGGGCGAGCGAGTCACGGTACTCGGGGCGGCGCCGGTCGCCGCCGCTGCCGTAGTACAGGAACTTCACCGCGTAGGTCCCGGGCTCGCCGGGGTTCGGCGCGGTGACGGTCGTGTGGGCGAGCTGCAGCAGCGAGTCGTCGGGGACGAGCAGCCCCGGCGAGGCGCACGCGGCGGTCAGGGCGATCGCGGCGACGGTGATTCTGCGGGCGACGTGGTGCATGGGCGAGGAGATTATGGGCGTGGGCGGGGAAACTCAACGACGCCGCAGGTTGGCGCAGGTACTACAGGAACAAGAAACAAATGGGGGAACGACAGCGCGGCGAGCCGGCTATCGTTCCCCCATTCAGTTCCTCACGCCTGCAGTACCTGCGTCAACCAGCGGCGTCGTTCCAGTCCAACCTGCAGCGTTGTTACGCCTCGGACTCGATCTCGGCGACCACGTCGTCGAGATTCGCCGGGATCTCCGCGGACGCAGCCTCGCCCTCTTCCGAGAACACCTTGCTCGGCGTCTCCGGACGCGGCGGCTGCTCTTCCGG
>CAIRBD010000091.1 GCA_903876745.1 uncultured Gemmatimonadota bacterium | reverse complement strand
GCGGCCCACGGGGCCGCGCCGCTTTTCGTTCCGGGCTCATCGCGCCGCGTTCAGCCAGCGGCGCGTGTCGCTCCGCGCCGACACCCACGGGCTGTCGCGCACGATCCAGCGGAGCGGCCAGTCGACGGCGCTGTTCTTCGCGTTGATGCCGACGCGCGGCGTCACGGCCACGGCGGCGTCCGGCACCGGCGTGCCCTCGCACAGGCGCAGCGCGCCGCGCGTGAATGACGCGCCGTGGAAGCGCGGCCCCGTGATGGCGAAGGCGTCGCAGAGCTTGCCCGGCCCCGAGGTGAGGTCGAGGTCGCGGCGCACGCCGCGCCGGCGGCGCATCACGTCGACGCCGTCGAGCGGTTCGACGGCCCGCAGGAGCACCGCGCTCGCGAGCCCTTCGGCGCGCGTGACGACGTTCGCGCACCAGTACATGCCGTAGATGAGGTAGACGTACGCCGAACCTGGCGGCCCGAAGAGGCCGGCCGTTCGCGCGGTGCGGCCGACGCTCGCGTGGCACGCCGCATCGTGCTCGCCGACGTAGGCCTCGGTCTCGACGATGCGGCCGCGGCACGTGACGCCATCCACCGTGCACTCGAGCACGCCACCCAACAACTCGCGGGCGACGTGCTCGGTGTCACGGTCGTAGAACTCCGCGCCGAAGGCGCGCGGTCTCACGCCTTCTTGGCCTTGGCTTTGGGAGCGCGCTTCGCGGCGGGCGCCTTGGCGGCCGTTGCTTTGGCGACCGGTGCCTTGACGGCGGGCGCCTTGGCCTTCGCCTTCGACTTCTTGGCGGGCGCTTCCTCGACGGCGACAGCGGCCGGCGCCGAAACGGCGGCGGCCGCAGTCACGGGTGCAGCCACGGGTGCAGCGGCCGGCGGCGCCGTCCGCACGACACCGATGAGCAGCATGTCCGGCGGCGGCGCACTGGGCTTGCCGCCGCGGCCACCACGACTCGGACTGCCACGCGCCACCATGCCGCGCGGCGGCGGCGGCGATGCGGCCGCCTTGGCCTTGTCGTCCACGGCCTTGAGTGCAGCTTCCTTCACTTCGAGCTGGTCGGAGACGCTCGCCACCTGCGCGGCCTTCGCCACCTCGAACGAGTCACCGCGCTTGCGGAGATCGATGATGTCGCCGTCGTGCGCATCGCGCAGGATGCGCGCGAAGTTACGCTCCGACAGACTCTCGCTGTCGCGACCAAGGATGGCGAAGGCCTTCTCGCGCACCGCTTCGGCCGTGACCGCGTCCTCGCCCGTGACGGCGGCGTTGACGGCGTTGCGCACGAGCGAGAACGCCTCGTCGCGGGTGAGCCGGAGACCGGCCTTGCCGATGTTCGGGTTCACGACGACCGGCGCCGCCTTCGGTTCGGGGCGGGGCTCATGACGGCGCGGCTCGTGACGCGGCTTGGCCGCGAGCGGGGCGGCGGGGACGGCAGCGGCAGGAGCAGTCGAAGCGACAGCGGCGACCGGCGCCGCGGCCGGCACGGCCGGTGCCGACGACGATTCGCCCGTCACATCGGCGGACGGCTCGGCGCCGCCGGCCACGCCTTCTTCACGCTCGCGACGGCCGCGACCACGACCACCGCGGCGGCCACGACGACGGCCCTCGCGATCCTCGGCGTCGCCACTGGCGGGGCGCGGCGCGGAGGCGCCGGCCGCCGCCTCGACGGCCGGCTTCTCACCGGCGCGCGGCGGGCCGACTTCGAGCTGGCCGTTCTCGAGCTTGGTGACGGTGATGAGTCCCTTCTGCGCGGCTTCGGTGCAGAACTTCGAGAACTTCGACATCCCGAGGTCCTTCTCGTCGAAGCTGTTGTCGATCTCCTTCATCACCTGCTTGAGGCGGTCGGAGCGCATCACGTCGCCGTTGCGCTGCATCTGCGCGATGGCTTCGCTCACGAGCTCCCAGGGATCGTACTTCGTGGCATCGGTCTCGTCACTCGCCTTCACGAGGCCGGCGAGGGCGTTGTAGCTGTAGTACTCGTCGCAGTTCTGCACGAGCAGGTCGCTCGACGACTCGCGGATGCCGACGCCGATGACGTACTTGCCGTACTCCTTGATCTTCATCACCAGGCTCGAGAAATCCGAGTCGCCGGAAAGGAGGATGTAGGTGCCGATCTCGGGGCGCGTGAAGACGAGTTCCATCGCGTCGATGGCGAGGCGGATGTCGGTGGCGTTCTTCTTGGACGAGCCGTACGCCGGGGCCATGATCATGTCGATCGACGACTCGGCGAGCGGCACGATGTACTGCGGATAGCGGCGCCAGTCGGCATAAGCGCGCTGGACGGCGACCTTCCCCTTGATGATGTCGGAGCCGAGGAGGTTGCGGAGCTCGTGACCGAGGTCCGAGCGGATGCCCATCGTGACGTTGTCGAAATCGATGAGCAGCGCCGCGTTGGGTGCGTGGTGCACGAGCGGCGCGGCGAGGGCGGCCTGATGCTGCGAATGCGCACCCGGGCCGCGGTGGATGGGCGCGATCGACCCGCGGAGCGGAGCGACGTGCGAAGGACGTGACTTCATGTGTCTCTGGCGAACTCGCCGGTGTCGGGCGAACGCACCGCACGGCGCCTGGCGCGTGAACGCGCGGCGGCGAACGGAGGCGATGCATTGCCCGGTGGTGTGTGGGGGCGGCGAGCACGCTCATCCGATCGGCCGGGGGCGCGCCGCCTTCAAGCGGTGCCTGCCTCCCCAGACGAACGTGATGGCGCAGACGCCAACACTCCCGTGGTATTCCGAGGCGCCGGTCGTGCCGGTGATCGGTGGCTCGAAGGCCCGCATCGATCATCGACGCGCACGGCGCATCGTCCTTGTAACGTAGTGGCATGGCTGAGGTTTGTCACCGTCCAGCGGGTCGCGGCCCCATTTGGGTGGGGCGACGGGGCGGAGAAGTCTGTAACTTGTGAGTCGAAATGAAACTCCCTCCTCTCCGGCCCCGTACACGGTGTCATTGAAGCAACTCGGCTTCCGGTCCCGGCTGTTCCTCATCCTGGCGCTGTTCGCGCTGGTGCCGTCGGTGGTGCTGACGGCGGTGTGGGGCGGGACGATGGCGGGACTGCTCCCCCGAATGAGCGGGGCCGCCGCGTGGGACAGCGTGGCGGCGACAGGCGCGCGGGCGCTGAGCGTGGCGCGCCGTCAACCGCGGACCGCCAAGGGCGAGCAGTTGCTGGCCGAGCACGAGCGTGAGTTGGCGACGTCGGTCACGCGGGCGCGGCAGTTCGAGTATCTGATCGGCCGGCTGGTGCCGGTACTTCTGGTGGTGGGCCTGGGGATTTTGGCGGCGCTCGCGTTCCTCGCCTCGCGCGCGGCCGGGCACTTGAGTCGCCAGGCCAGCCGGCCGCTCGACGAGCTGGTGGGCTGGACGGAACGCATCCGACTCGGCGAACCGCTGCCGGAGCGGGCAGAGGGGCGCGGCGCGCCGGAGTTCGAGGTGCTACGCAGCGGGATGCGGCAGATGGCGGCGGACCTCGACGCCGGACGCCGCGTGGCGCTGGAAAAGGAACGGCTCGAGGCCTTTCGGGAATCGGCGCGGCAGGTGGCGCATGAGCTGAAGAATCCCCTGACGCCGATCCGCTTCGCCGTGGAGCAGCTCAAACGAAAGGTGGGTCCCGAACTGTCCGAGGTGGTGGAGGTGTTGTCGGTGGAATCGGCGCGGCTCGAGTCGATGGCGCGGAGTTTCGCGCAGTTCGGCCGGCTGCCCGAGGGGCCCGAGGCGGAACTCGACGTCGCAGAACTGGTACGTGACGTGGCACGCACGGCGGTGCCGCTCACGATGGAGTGCTCGGTGGAGGCAGGGCCCGACGTGCCGCTGCTGCGCGGGCAGCATGATGCGCTGGGACGGGCGCTGTCGAATGTGCTGTTGAATGCGGTGGATGCGTGTGCGGGCCAAGGCCGCATCGTGGTGCGCGTGGCGATGACGGCAGCCTGGGAAGTGGTGGTGTCGGTGCACGACAGCGGGCCGGGGATCCCGCGGGAACGACTCGGAACGATCTGGGATCCGTACGTGACGTCGAAGACCGGCGGCACGGGGCTGGGGCTCGCGATCGTGAAGCAGACGGTGAAAGCGCACGGCGGGAGGGCCGAGGCCCACAGCTCGCCGGGCAACGGCACGGAGATCCGTCTCATTCTGCCGGTGCGGCGGTCCGACCCAGCGGAGACGACGTGAACGGAGCAAGGCCATGAACGAAGACATCGTCATCCCCATCGCGTTCTTCGGCACGGTCATCGTGCTCGCGCTCGGCATCCCGCTCGTGCGCGGCTATCTGCGGCGGCAGGAGCGGTTGAACGCACTGCCATCGATCGATCCGGACCAGACCGCGCGGTTGGCGCGGATCGAGACGGCGCTCGAATCGATGGCGATCGAGATCGAGCGCATCTCCGAAGGGCAGCGGTTCACCACCAAGCTGCTCGCGGAACGCGCGGGCGTGCATGACGTGCGGCCGATGCTCGACGCCGGCGCGATCCGCCGCGAGCCCTCCTGACGGCGCGAGGCGCGACGATCCCGATGCCTTCCGTCCTTCTCATCGACGACGAACCCAACATCCGCCGGATGGTGGGCGCGCTGCTGTCGTCGGAGGGGTTCGAGGTGCGCGACGCGCACGATGGCGCGTCCGGACTCGCGCGCGCCGACGAGCTGGAGCCCGACATCGTGTTGCTCGACCTGATGATGCCGGGCACGATCGACGGGATGACCGTCCTCGAGCGGCTGCGCGAGCGCTTTCCCGAGTTGCCGGTGATCATGATGAGCGGGCGCGCCGGTCTCGCCGACGCCGTGAAGGCGACGCGGCTGGGCGCGGTGAACTTCCTCGAGAAGCCGCTCACGCCGGAAGGGACGCTCCTCGCCATCGGCAGCGCACTCGAACTGCGCATGACGCGCCGCGAGCGTTCGGCGCTGCGCGCCGACCTCGG
>CAIRBD010000090.1 GCA_903876745.1 uncultured Gemmatimonadota bacterium | reverse complement strand
GCGATGATCGTGCCGCACGAGAGGCCGCGCGAGAGGAGGAACAGGAACGCCGTGAGCGAGCGCGTCTTGGCGTCGAACCGCTTCTCGAGGAACTCGTACGCCGTGTACACCTTGGCGCGCATCAGGAAGGGGACGATCGTGACGCCGAGGATGAGCATCGCGATGGGGAGCCCGAAGTAGAACTGCACGAAGCGCAGCCCGTCGGTGGCCCCCTGCCCGGTGGTGCCGATCATGGTGACCGCGGAGAGCTGCGTGGCCATCACCGAGAGCCCCACGGCCCACCACGGCAGACTGCGGTTGCCGAGGAAATAGCCGTCGAGTCTGGTCGTGCCGCGCGACCGGCGGATGCCGTCGATGAACACGAAGGCGAGCCACGCCACGACGATCGCCCAGTTGATCCAGTGCATCGCGGGCCCTCAGGCGGCGAAGGTGTGTTGCAGCAGCCAAAGCGCGAGCAGCGCGAGCAGCTCCACGCCGAGGACCTTCATCGCGAGCACGCGGAACGACGGGTAGCGCGTGCCGTCACCGGGGATGATGGGGACCTGCGTCACGGCGTCACCTTCTTCGGCTGGTCGAGTCCCACACTGAGCAGGTTCACGAAGAGCCGCGGGCCGCCGGGGATGCCGCCCGGGATCTGCCGCAGCAGCGAGAGCGTCGTGTACACGTACATCCCCTTGCCGAGCGGCGTGACGAGCACGGCGCCGCGATTCTCGGGTTCGTTGGGGTCGTGCATCTCGAGCGGCGTGGCGTAATGCGGGTCGATGGTGCTCGGCATGTAGAGCGCGCGTTCCTGCAGCCAGTTGGCCCAGTCGTCGGCGCCGATCTTGTTGGGGCCGTTCACGACGCGCGACTTCGGGTCGAGCACGGTGACGGGCACGTCCTCCACCGTGACGCGCGCGGCGGGCGCCGTGAGCGCGATGGGATACGGCATGATGCCGGGGCGCGTCATCTCATTCTGGCCGTACTGCACCACGACCGTGCCGCCTTTGCGCGCGAAGTCGAGGATGCGCTGGTTGTACGTGACGAGTTCCTTGTGCGCTTCGTAGGCCCGCGGTCCGATGACCAGCGTGCTGAACCGCCCGAGGTCGGCGACGGCGAGTTCCTCGGGGCTGAGCACGGCGAGCGGGATCCCGAGCTGCCGCAGATAGCCGGCCACCACGTCGCCGACGCCCTGCACGTACACCACGCTGAGCGTCGCCGGGATGGTGATGTCCACCGCCTGCAGCCAGAACGCCGAAGAGTGGTACAGGTTGATCGGGCGGATGTGCGGGTAGTCGACGGTGGTGATCCCCTCGTACGACTTGCCCGTCTCGGTCTCGGCGATGAGTCCGAACTCGTAGCGCCCCGCCTTCAGCGCGCCGCGCAGCCGGAGGAAGAGTTCCTTCTCTTCCATGGCGCCGAGCGTGATGGACGCGGGAAGCGAATCGAGCCGCACACCCGGCGGCGAGACGAGCTTGAACGTGAGCGTGCGCGGCGACGTCGCGTACGACTTGAGCGAGAGCCGCAGCACGCGATCGATCGGTTTTCCGGTGGGGATCCACTCGAGCGAGTGGTCGAAACTCATCGTGACGGGCGGCACGCCGCCGGCCGGGTGACGTTCCTCGCCGAGCACGCGATCCACGAATTTGTAGACGACCGGACCGAGAGAGACATCGACGGTCGCGCCAGCGATGGTCAACGTCGCGACCGCGTCGGTCTCGCGGCGAATATCCTCGGGGAGCGCGACGGCAGGCACCAACGGCGGCTCGCCGGCGGTGGACACGCGCGCGAGCCCGTCCGCCGGCACCTGATGCGGCGGGAACATGTCGCGGCCCTCGCGGCCGCCGATCCACCACGGGCGCTTGTCCACCACGCCGATCATCGAGCGCGTGAACACGCCGACGCTGTCGGGTGCGATAATGATCGGCGCGAACGGCTGCGGCCGGGAACCCGAGACGTGTGTGCGCACGAGCGTCACCGGTGTCGCGCCGCGATTGTAGACCGAGATCGTGACCGGCATCGAATCGCCGAAGGCGAGCAGCTCTTTCGGCGCGGTCGCTTCCACGGCGACGCCCGACGCGGCGAGGAGTCCCGCCTCGAGGCGCCGCTCGATCACGCGTAGCGACGCCGCGAGATCGGACTGGTCGGGCGCACACCCGGTGACCACGCGGGCACCCGGCCGGACCGTCGCGTGCGGCGGCGCGAACGGGCAGGGGGAGGCCATCGCGAGCGCGCGCTGCATGACCGCGGTCGCGAGCGCGAGCAGCGGCGCGACGGCGGCGGGATGTCGCAGATCCGCGGCGGCGCGCACGGAGTCGGCGAGTGACACGAACGCCCGGAGCACGGGCCTCACGCTATCGGGCGCCGCAGCGATGAGACGCGCGAACGTCGTATCGACGCCGTCGAACAGTGACGTCTCCGCCATCGCGGGCGTGGCCTCGTTCACGCGCGACTCGACCCGCGAGACCCCGGTGAGCGACACGCCCTTCGGCTGCTGCGTGCCCTGCCCCTGCGAGCGGTGCTGCGAGCGGCTCTCGCCCGCGATCTCGGCATAACTGCGTCCGAAGACGGGGTCGTACTCGCCCACATTGAAGGCCAGCGTGCGCGGTCCGCGTCCGAACCGCGCGTTGCGGTAGAACTTGGCCGGCACCCACGGCTGCCCGTACTTCGCGACGGGGAACCGCACCGTGTCGCCGACGGCGTCGAAGGCCTCTTTCGCGAGCAGCCCGGACACCTGATGGTGCCCGTGCCCGTCGGCCGGCGTGCCGCTGAAGATCGCCACCACCACATGCGGCCGGAACGCGCGCATCACCGTCACGACGTCGCCGAGCAGCGAGTCGTGGTCCCAGTGCTTGTACGTCTCCTCGGCGTTCTTGGAGAATCCGAAATCGTAGGCGCGGCTGAAATACTGCCGGCCGCCGTCCACGCGGCGCGCCGCGAGCAGCTCCTCGGTACAGATGGCGCCGAGCGCCTCGCCGAGTTCGTTGCCGATGATGTTCTGGCCGCCGTCGCCGCGGGTGAGGGCGAGATACGCCGTCTCCACCTGGCGGCCGCGTGCAAGCCACGTGATGAGGAACGTGTCCTCGTCGTCGGGGTGCGCGCCGATGACGAGCACGCGTCCCGAGGACGTGAGCCCGCGCACCGCCTGGTCCAACGCGATCGCACCGCGCTCCTGCGCCCGGGTGGAACGCGGCGCGATCATGCCGAGCACGAGCGCGGCCGCGATCAGGCGGCGGAAAACTCGCATCGGGAACCCCGTCGAGGTGGAAGGACTAGATGGCGCGCGAGACGCCGGAGGCGCGCTTGGGACTGCCGGAGCGGGTGGGCGTGACGAGCGCTTCCTCGACGATGCGCGCCTGCTCCTGCGTGTGGTGCTGCTGGTACCCTTCGGCGGGACTCGCCCGTTCCGGACGACCAACGTACTTGATGACGAGCGCGTTCCCGACCGATCCGCGGAGCCGCGGCGCCACGTACGACCAGCCGCCCATGTTCTTCGGCTCTTCCTGCGCCCACACGATCTCGCCGGCCTGCGGATACAAGTCGAGCATGTGCGACACCTCGCCGTGCGGCCACGGATACAGCTCTTCCACACGCACCACGGCGACGTCGTCGGGCACGGGCTTGGCCGTGAGGTCGTAGTACACCTTGCCGGTGCAGAAGACGATGCGCCGCACCGTCGCGCGCTTCGCGGCGCCCTTGGGATCGTCGATCACGGTCTGGAACCCGCCGTGCGCGAGATCGTGCAGCGTGCTGCCCGCCTCGTTCAACCGCAGCAGCGACTTGGGCTGCATGAGCACGAGCGGGCGACGCGGACGCAGCCGCGCCTGCAGACGGAGGATGTGGAAGTACTGCGCCGGCGTGCTTGGATACGCCACGCGGAGATTCCCCTCGGCGCACAACTGCAGGAACCGCTCGAGACGCGCGCTCGAATGTTCGGGGCCCTGCCCTTCGTAGCCGTGCGGCAGCAGCAGCACGAGCCCGGAGTCCTGCCCCCACTTCGCGCGGTCGGCGCTGAGGAACTGATCGATGATGGGCTGCGCGACGTTCGCGAAATCGCCGAACTGCGCCTCCCACAGCGCGAGCGTGTCCTCAGCGGCACAGCTGTAGCCGTACTCGAACCCCATCACCGCGGTCTCGCTGAGCGCGGAGTTGTAGACCTCGAACCGCGACGCGACGCCTGGGAGGTTCTGCAACGGCGTGTAGCTGCCGCCGTTCGCCACGTCGTGCAACCGCGCGTGGCGGTGCGAGAAGGTGCCGCGCTCAGCGTCCTGCCCGGCGAGGCGCACGGAGGTGCCCTCGCCGAGGATCGAGGCGAAGGCGAGCGCCTCGGCGTGCCCCCAGTCGATGCCGCCGGCGTCGCCCATCGCGTCGCGGCGGCGCTGGAGCTGCTTGGCGAGCCGCGGATGCGGCGTGAACGACGACGGCCACTCCAGCAGGGCGTCGTTATAGGCGCGCAGCTTGTCGTGCGTCACCGCGGTCGGCGGGAGCACCATGGGGACCTCGGCGCCCTCGTAGTCGCTCTCGTTCATGCCGTGGTCGGCCTTCGACTGATCGAACAGCGCGGCGAAGCGGTCCGCGACCTGCTTCTCG
>CAIRBD010000089.1 GCA_903876745.1 uncultured Gemmatimonadota bacterium | reverse complement strand
CTTCGCTCATACGGTACCGCCGCGCTCGATGCACACTCACCCCGCGTCCAGCACCTCCCTTACCTTCGCATTCAGCGCCGAGAGCGAGAACGGCTTCCCGATGAACCGCTCCGCATCGTCGAGCATCCCGTTCACGCCCGTGACATCCGTCGTGAAGCCCGACATGAACAGCCACTTGATACGCGGCCGCCGCAGGCGCATCGCGTCGGCGAGGCTGCGGCCGTTCATCTGCGGCATCACCACATCCGAGAGGAGCAGGTCGATCGTCCCCGCGTACGCTGTCTCGAGCGCAAGCGCCGCAGCGGGATCGGCGGCGGTGAGCACCTTGTAGCCCGAACGCTCCAGCGCTCGCGTGGTCAGCTGCAGGAGGCGCGGCTCGTCTTCCACCACGAGAATCGTCTCCGGACCCCGAGCCGGCGCGGCGTCCGCGCCCTGCTGCGCGACCTCGCCGGGTCCTACATACCGGGGCAGATAGATCTCGAACGTGGTCCCGTGCCCGAGGATGCTCGAGACCGTGATGAATCCGTGGTTCTGCCGCACGGCGCCATACACGGAAGAGAGCCCGAGCCCCGTGCCCTCACCGACCCCTTTGGTCGTGAAGAACGGCTCGAAGATCTGGGCGGCGACCTCGGCGCTCATGCCGCATCCCGTGTCACTGACGGTCAGCCGCACGTGATCGCCCGGCGCCGCGTCGGCGTGTTTCGCGGCCAACGATGCGTCGATGGCGCAGTTCGCCGTCGTGATGCGCAGCGTGCCGAAGTCGGTGATGGCGTCCTTCGCGTTGACGCACAGGTTGGTCAAGATCTGGTCCAGCTGCGTCGCGTCCATGAAGACGGGCCAGAGGGCGTCGCCGGGATGCCACTCGAGGTGCACGTTCTCGCCGATGAGGCGGGTGAGCATGCGATTGGTCCGGGCCACCGTCTCGTTGAGGTCGAGCGGCCGGCGCGCCACCGTCTGCTTGCGCGCGAAGGTCAGCAGTTGCCGCGTGAGATCGGCCGAGCGTCGCGCGGCGTCGTGGATCTCCTGAAAATCCGCCCGGAGCGGATGCTGTGCATCGAGCTGCTGCGCGCTGAGCTCGGCCACGCCGATGATCACGCCGAGCATGTTGTTGAAATCGTGCGCCACGCCGCCGGCGAGCCGGCCGACCGACTCCATCTTCTGGGCCTGCAGCAGTTGCGCCTGCAGCGCGGCCGCCTCCGCCTCGGCGCGCTTGCGCACCGAGATGTCGTCGATGGAGCTGTGGAAGGAGTTCCCGCGCCCGTCGGGACCGAGTCCCACCGCGGCGTTGAGCGAGATCCAGATGCGCTCGCCGTCCTTGCGGAGGAACTCGCACTCGTACCCGTGCACGAAGCCCTGTGTCCTGATGCGCTGCGCGACCGTCGCGCGTTCTTCCGGGTTCGCCCACAGGCCGCGCGGAAGGTCGACGAGCGTGGCCAGGACGTCGGCCTCCGACTCGTACCCGAACATGCGGACGAACGCCGGGTTGGCGGCGAGCGCCTTGCCGTCGAACGAGGTCTGCAGGATGGCGTTCACCGCGAGCTCGAACATGGCGCGGTACCGCAGGTCGCTCGCGCGCCGCGCCTCCGTCTCGCGCACCTGGTCGGAGATGTCGGCGTGCGTGCCGGTCATGCGCAGCGGGCGGCGCTGTTCGTCCCACTCGACGACGCGGGCGATGGAGCGCATCCATTTCCAATCGCCGGTGCGGGCGCGCAGGCGGTATTCCATCTGCCGCGTGTCGCGACTGGCGACGCATTCGTCGAACGCCGCGAGTACGGCCGGGCGGTCGTCGGCGTGGATGTTGTCCATCCAGGTCTGCACGCTCATCCCGGGGCGCTCGGGATCGGCGCCCATCAGCCGGGCGAACTGTTCGCTCGTAACGACGCGGCCCGACGGGATGTCGAGGTCGAACCAGCCCTGTCGTGCGGCCTCCATGCTGAGCCGCAGACGTTCCTCGGTCAGCCGAATGGTCGCGTCGGCGCGCTCGCGGTCGGCGAGTTCCTGCTGCAGCCGCTCGTTCGCCTCCAGTGCCACGGAGCGCGAGTAGTGCACGGCGAGGCCGATCATCACGAACGAGATGGAGAACACGAGCCAGATGATGAAGCCCACCGGCCGGGCGATGGCCGCGATCCTGCCGGTGGCCTCGGCGTACGCGAGCGCGCCCGTCAGTGCGGCCGAGAGGAGCACGGTGACGAGCAACGCCCGACGTCCGAGGAAGGTCCCCGCCACCACCACGGCGCCGATGAAACACACATTGGCGATGCCGCGGATCGATCCATAGCCGAGTACGCCGATGACTCCCGTGCAGAGGAGCGTGGCGATGAGGACGTGACTCGCGGCTGCGACGCGCGCCGCGGTCAGGAGGTAGAACGCGGCGACGGAGGCCGCGATCAGCGCGCCGATCGCGAACACCTCGACGGCGACGAGCATCCCACGCGCCGCGATCAGCAATACCACGAGTCCCGTCACCAGCGCCACGAGCAGGGGGCGCAGGATGGCCGTGGATTTGCTTGCGCGATGGGGATGGAGCGGATCGGTCATCGGCGCCTCACGTGGGACTCGCCGGCAAGACGACGAGGGAACGCGATTCAGAAGTTACGCGCCGCTGGCGCGATGCGCTGGTGACCGACGAGGTGGGTACGCGATGACACGAGCCCGCGTGAGGTATCACGCGGGCTCGTGGAAGATCGGCCTCAACTACTTGCGATGCTCGGCCGGCTTGGCGTTCGGATGCGAGTCCAGGCGTGGGGGCGCCGGCTTCGACTGACTCGGCGTCGGCGCGCGAGGCGCGGGCTTTGCGTCCTGCCGCGGCGCGGGCTTCGCGTCCTGCACCGGCGCCGGCCGTTGCGTGGGGCGCGCCGTGCTCGGCGCGGGTGCATGGTTCGGGCGCGTCGGACGCACGTTCACGGGAGGCGCCGGCGGCGGCTCCTGCCCGCCGCGACGGCCCTCAGGCCCGTTGTTTCCATCGCGTTCGCGCACGAACGGCGGACGCACGGGACGCGGCAACCCGCCGCGATGCCCCATCGTGTACGGCCACGAGCCCCAGCCCACGTTGATCACGGGACCGCCGTAATAGCCGCCGTAGTAGTAGTCGTCCCACGGCCGCACGTACACATACTCCGTGGGTTGCACATAGACGATCTGCGCCGGCTCGTAGTGCCGCACCACGACCACATCCGACGACACCGCCGCCTGTGGCGCGCCCTGCGGCGCGGTGCAGGGGCGATCGCCCTTGGCTTCCGACGCGACCAGCTTGCCGTCCACGTACAACTCGAGCGCGTCGGGCGACTGCGACTCGAGTTGCACCGTCTCGTTGGGCTGTACGGTGGCGCTGCCGCGCTCCGTGGTGCCGGCCACGCCGAACTCCACCGTCACGGCGCTCGTGCCTTCGTTGCGCAGCGCGAACTTGTCGTCGCACTGGTAGCCGAAGGCGAGCTGCGCGCGGCTCTTCGCGCCTGCGGGCTGCGGCACCTGCTGCACCGGCTGCTGCGCGGCGAGCGGGGCACCGAGTGACGCCGTGCCCAGGGTGAGCGCGAAGAGTCGCGCGACGTTCGTCGGGTTGATCAGGGACTTCATACGTCCTCCGTGACGGACATCCGGGCCCGCCGCCTGTCTCTGCTCGCATCGTCCCCCCGCCCTCAGCGCGGAGTGGTCACCGTTCCATACCCCTGTGCATGCGTTCGGTTCGCGTGCTACCGCCGGCGAAACCCGTTTCGCGGCCATCGCGTACTATTCTCAACTTACTGGCGGGCCGACCCGCCACGCACTGGAGGGCGAATGGAAGAAAGGATGCTCGTCGACCTGCTCGTCTTCGCGGGGTTGATGTCGGTGCTCGGCGTGGTGGCCAAGGTCACGCTGGCGATCGTGCATCGCGTCAAGGGCGCACCGGCGGCCGACACGCGTACGCTGGACGACATCGCGGCGCGGGTGGCCCGCATCGAGCAGCTCGCCGAGAGTACGGCGATCGAGGTGGAGCGGATCGGCGAGGGGCAGCGGTTCACGACCAAGCTGCTCGGCGAGCGGAGCGACGCGCGGCCCTAGCGTCGCGCAGACAATCAGCATATTCAAGGAGTCGCGCCCTCGATTGGAGACCAGTTTGCCCGACGCACACCTCGACGATCTTCTGCTGAGCAGCCTGCTCTCCGCCAGCCCTTCGGGCATCGCGGTGCTCGACCGCGACCTGCGCTATCTGCGCATCAACGCGCAGGCGGCGGCGTTCAACGGACTGCCGCCCGAGGCGCACATCGGCCGGCGCGTGCAGGAGATCGCCTCTGCCGAGACGTGGGCGGCGATCGAGCCGGTGCTGGCCGCGGTCGTGGAGCGGGGAGAGCGGTTCGTCGACATCGAGGTGCCCGGCGCCGTGGGTCCGGGGCAGATGATGCGTTCGAGTGCGTGGCCGCTGCGCGACGAGCACGGGGAGATCGTCGGCGCCGTCATCACCCGCGAGGACATCACGGCGAGCAAGCTCATCGCCGACGCGCTGGGCGAGAGTGAGGAGCGGTACCGGGCGCTCGTGGAACTGTCGCCGTTCGGCGTGCTGATCGTGGAGGACTCGCACCTGACGTTCGCCAACGGCGCCGCGGCCCGCATCTTCGGCGCCGAGCGACCGGCCGATCTGATCGGCCGGTCGAACATGGAGTTCATTCCGCCGGATCAACGGGCGCTCGCGAAAGAGCGACTGCGGCTTGCGCACGAGACGAAGCAGCCGGCGCCTCTCATCGAGATGGCGTATCTGCGCCTAGACGGCACCGCCGTGGATGTGGAAACGCACGGCACGGCCATCACGGTCGCGGGCCGGCCCGCTACGATGGTCGTGTTCCGCGACATCACGGCGCGCAGGCGCGCGGAGCGCGAGCTTCGCCTGCAGGGCGCGGCGCTGCAGGCGGCGGCGAACGGCATCCTCATCACCGACCGCGCGGGGGTGATCGAATGGACGAACCCCGCCTTCACCGCCATCACCGGCTTCAGCATCGACGAGGCGCGCGGGCGCCGCATCGGTGATCTCGTCACGTCGGAACATCACGACGCGGTGTTCTTCCGGGAGATGTGGCAGACGATCCTCGGCGGAGGCGTGTGGCACGGCGAGCTCGTGAACCGGCGCAAGGACGGCTCGCTCTACACCGAAGACATGACGATCACGCCGCTCACGAGCGCCACGGGCGAGATCACGCACTTCATCGCCGTGACGCTCGACGTCACGCAGAGGAAGCTGCTCGAGGAGCAGTACCGGCAGGCGCAGAAGATGGACTCCATCGGCCGGCTCGCCGGGGGCGTGGCGCATGACTTCAACAACCAGCTCGGCGTGATCATCGGGCAGGTGGAGATGGAACTGCGCGGGCTGGATCCGGCGTCGGCGCTGCACGGAGGGCTCAGGGAGATCCACGATGCCGCCACGCGCTCGGCCGCGCTGACGCGGCAGCTGCTGACGTTCGCGCGCAAGCAGGACATCGCGCCGCGCGTGATGGACCTCACCGAGCGCGTGGCGCAGTCGCTGAAGATGCTGCAGCGCATGATCGGCGAGCACATCCAGATGTCGTGGGAACCGTCACCGGACGCGTGGCCGGTGCTGATGGATCCGACGCAGGTGGACCAGATCCTGGCGAACCTGTGCGTGAACGCGCGCGACGCGATCGCGAACGTGGGGCGCATCGCGCTCGCGACGGCGAACTGCACGCTCGACGCCGCGTTCTGCGCGCGGCATGCGGATGCCGCGCCGGGCGATTACGTGCGGCTCACCGTGCGCGACACGGGGAGCGGCATGAGCGCGGAGGTGATCGCGCGTGTCTTCGAGCCGTTCTTCACGACGAAGAAGGTCGGCGAGGGGACGGGGCTCGGGTTGGCGACGGTGTACGGTGCCGTGCGGCAGAACCACGGGTTCATCACGGTGGAGAGTGCGCGCGGCAAGGGGACGACGTTCTCTGTCTACCTGCCGCGTGCCGAGGGGGCTGCGGCGACGGCGGAGGCGCCGGCTGTGACCGCGGAACCGCCGCGCGGCACCGAGACGATCCTGCTGGTTGAGGACGAGCCGGCGATCCTGCGCATGGCCACGCGTGCACTGGAGTCACTCGACTATACCGTGCTTGCGGCCTCGGGCGCCGAGGAGGCGATGCGTGTGGCGAGGCAATACCCGGGACGGATCCACCTGCTGCTCACCGACGTGGTGATGCCCGAGATGAACGGCGCGGATCTGGTGGTCCGGCTCTCGGCCGCGCGCCCGGACATGAAGCATCTGTTCATGTCGGGGTTCACCGGGGACGCGCTGAGCGGGGCGCGGGCCGCGGCGGCGGCCGGGCGGATGATCGAAAAGCCGTTCGCGGTGCGGGAGCTGGCGGAGAAGGTGCGTGAGGTGTTGGGGGAGGCGTAGCGGACGGCGCGCCGCGGCCTACGCGCCGCGCGTGGCCGCATCGAGCAGCGTGCGCACACGGCGGAGCAGGTTCGCCGTCGCATACGGCTTCGGCAGGAACGCGTCGTTGCCGAGGCCCTCGGGAATGACGGCCTCGTCGGCGAACCCCGAGGTGACGAGTACGGGGATGTGCGGCGCGATCGTGCGCAGCTGCTCGACGAGTTCGCGTCCGTTCATGCCGGGCATCACGAGGTCCGTGAATACGCAGTGTACCGTGCCGGTGTGCGCAGCCAGTTGCTGCAGCGCCGCGCGACCGTCGCCGGCCGCGAGCACCACGTAGCCGGCGCGCGTGAGGGAGCGCGTGGCGAGCGAGCGGATGGAGGGGTCGTCCTCCACGAGCAGCACCGTCTCGCCCCCCGTGGGACGAGGGTCGGTGATCTCGACGCTGGGAACGGCCCGGCGCGTGGAATCCGCGAGGCGCGGCAGGAATACCGTGAAGCAACTTCCGGCGCCCGGTGTGCTCGCGATGGTGATGGCGCCGGCGTGCTGGCGCACGACGCGCTCGGCCGTGAACAGGCCGAAGCCGGTGCCCTGACCGACGGGCTTGGTGGTGAAGAACGGTTCGAAGACGCGCGCTTTGGTCGCGTCGTCCATCCCGGTGCCGGTGTCGTGCACGCCGATCTGCACGTACGCGCCGGCGGCGAGCGACGGCACCTCGCCCTCGTTGAGCACGACGGCACGCGTCCGCATCGTCACCGTGCCGCCCCCGGGCATCGCGTCGCGCGCGTTCACGACGAGGTTCACGAGCACGCGCTGCAGTTCCACGGCGTCGGCCTGCACGGCACCGGCGTCGGCGGCGAGTTCGGTGGTGCAGCACACGTGACCGCCGAGGAGGCGCGAACAGAGCGCGTGCACGTCCTCGACGAGGGCGTTCGCCGACACGGGCTCGCGCGCGCCCACCGACTGCCGGCTGTAGGTGAGCAGTTGTTTGATGAACCCCGCGCCGCGCTCGGCGGCGTCGCGGATCTCGCGCACCTCGTGCTGGCGCGCGTCGTTCACGTCGAGACCGCGCCGCAGGTCGTCACTCGCGCCGACGATGATGGTGAGCAGGTTGTTGAAGTCGTGCGCGATGCCGCCGGCGAGCCGTCCGACGCCCTCCATCTTCTCCGACTGCAGGAGTTGCGTGAGCATCTGTTTCTCGGCACTGATGTCGCGCGCCACGGAAACGAAGTGCGTGACGTCACCTGCGCCATCGAGCACGGGCGCGATGGTCATCTCCGCCGGATAGGTGGTGCCGTCCTTGCGGCGGTCGACGAGCTCGCCCCTCCACACGCGCCCGGCGAGCAGGGTGCTGAACATCTCGTCGTACACGGCGGCGTCGTGCACGCCGGACTCGAGGAGCGTGCGCGGGTTCTGGCCGATCGCCGCGTGGGGCTCGTACCCGGTGACGGTGGTGAACGCCGGGTTCACCCATTGGATCATGCCGAGCCGGTCGGTGATGATGATGGGGAAGGCGGCGGCGGTGAGGGCCGCGCTGTGCTGG
>CAIRBD010000088.1 GCA_903876745.1 uncultured Gemmatimonadota bacterium | reverse complement strand
CTGGAAGGACGCCGACCCCGAGCTCCAGCCCAAGGTGAAGGCCGCGCGCGCCCGCATCGAGGAGCTGAAAAAGAAGAGCATCAAAGGATGAGCGCCGACCTGCTCGCCCAGCTCGCGTCGTCGCTCAACGATCGCTACGAGATCGCGCGCGAGATCGGCCGCGGCGGCATGGCCACGGTGTTCCTCGCCCGCGACGTGAAGCACGACCGCAACGTCGCGCTCAAAGTGCTCGACCCGGAACTCGGTGCCGTGCTCGGCGCCGAACGGTTCCTCGCCGAGATCAAGGTGACGGCCAACCTGCAGCACCCCAACCTGCTGCCGCTGTTCGACAGCGGCGAGGCGGGCGGGCTGCTGTTCTACGTGATGCCGTTCGTGGAGGGCGAGTCGCTGCGCGTGCGGCTCGACCGCGAGAAGCAGCTGCCCGTGGACGAAGCCGTGCGCATCACCGTGTCGATCGCCAACGCGCTCGACTACGCGCAGAGCCACGGCGTGATCCATCGCGACCTGAAGCCCGAGAACATCCTGATGCAGGCCGGGCAGCCCGTGATCGCCGACTTCGGCATCGCGCTGGCCGTGAGCAAAGCGGGCGGCGCGCGCATCACGCAGACGGGACTCTCGCTGGGCACGCCGCAGTACATGAGTCCCGAGCAGGCCACAGGCGACCGCGTGATCGACGGACGCAGCGACATCTACTCGCTCGCCGCGATGACCTACGAGATGCTCGCCGGCGAGCCCGCGCACAGCGGCAGCACGGCGCAGGCGATCATCGCGCGACTGCTCACGGAGCGGCCGCGCTCGCTGCGCACCACGCGTTCGGCGATCCCGGAGCAGGTGGAAGCCGCCGTCGAGAAGGCACTCGAGAAGTTGCCGGCTGATCGGTTCGGCACGGCACGGGAGTTCGCCGAGGCGCTGCTCGGGCGGAGCTCGATCTCCGGGAGCGGGACCGCGGCACGCACGCAGGCCATGCACGCGCGCACGGCGGGCGGTTGGACGTCGCGACTGCGCGATCCGCTCACGGTCACGCTCGGCGTGGTGGCGGTGGGTGCGACGACGGCGGCGTTGCTGCTGGCGCGACGCGCGACGGGCACGGTGATGCCGGAGCACGCCATCCGGTTCGTCGTCGCCGCCACCGACAGCGTACAACCCGACCAATCGCTGTTCCCCTGGCCCGCGGCGATCTCGCCCGACGGCAGCACGATCGTGTTCAAGGGCAAGCGCGACGGCAAGGCGATGCTCTACCAGCTGCGCACCGACCGCATCGAGCCGCGCCCCATCCCCGGCACCGAGAACGGATTCCAGCCGACGTTCTCGCCCGACGGGCAGTGGCTCGCGTTCGAAGAGACGGGCGTGGAGAAAAGGGTTCGGCTCGACGGCAGCGCTCCACTCAAGATCTCGGAAGGTGGCAGTGCGAACGGCGCCGACTGGACCGTACGCGACGAACTCATCCTTGGCGCGCAGAACAAATCGCACGGCCTGTTGAAAGTGAGCGTCGCCGGCGGCGACCTCGTGCCCGTGACACACCCCGACACGACGAAGGGGCTGGTCGATCATCTGTGGCCCATCGCCAGCGCGGACGGAAAGTCGGTGGTATTCACGATCTGGCGGGGCGCGCAGACGTCGGCGGAGCTTGCCATCGCACAGATCGCGAACGGTACGGTGACGCCGCTCGGCATCAAGGCCCTGCGTCCGCTCGCCATCCTCGACGGCGCGCTGATGTACGTGAAGATGGACGGTTCGGTGATGGCGGTGCCGCTCGACGTGCCTGGCAAACGCGTTACGGGTACCCCGGTCTCGGTGCACGAACCGGTGCAGGTGAGCGCCGGCAATAACGGCAACTCCGGCATCTTCGTTTCGCGCGGGGGCGCGCTCGTCACCGTGCGCGGATCGACGACCGGCCAGTTGGCGTGGCTCGGCCGCGACGGGTCGATCCGAGCGATCGTACCAGAGAGTCGCGTGTTCAACAACCCGCGCCTCTCGCCCGACGGCCGCCGCATCGCCGTCGTCTCCGTGAGCAGTGACAACGTCAAGTCCGACGTCTGGATGCTCGATCTGGCCAGCGCGACGCTCTCGCGCTTCACGACGCTCGAGACGGTGAACGGATTCGACTGGATGCGCGACGGCAGCGGACTGGTCGTCACGAGCACCGATGCCGCCACACGCTTCGCGGTCTGGATGCAGCCGGTGGGCGGCGCGGTCGCGCCGACCAAACTTGCCGAGCTCAACGAACTGACGACCTCAGCAGCGCGCGCGCCCGACGGAGGCCTGCTCACCAGCGTGCTGCACAACAACACGTGGGCCGTGATGCGGCTGCCTGTCGGGACCGCAGGCGCCCGGGGCGCACCGAGCGTCTTCGTGGACACGAAGGGCACCGACTGGGGGCCGCGTTTCTCGCCCGACGGGCGTTGGGTGGCGATCACATCGGACGAATCGGGGCGTACGGAAGTGTACATCCGCTCGTACCCCGATCCGAGCACGCGTCTGCAGGTGACGGATGCCGGCGGCGGCTCGCCGGTGTGGGCAGCGGACGGCAAGGGCCTGTATTATCACGCCGGCGCGAACATCATGCAGGCGCGGCTGGAGTTCACGCCGGCTCCCCGCGTGGTCACGCGCGATGTCGTGTTTCGCAACGTGAACGACTACGAGCAACCGGACCTGGGCTTCGCGGCCTTCGACATCACCGCGGACGGGTCGAAGGCCGTCGTGGTCAAGCCGAGTTCGAGCACCTTCCAGCTCGTGGCGAGCCCGAACTGGCTGGTCGAGTTCCGGCAGCGGATGGCGGAGGCTACGAAGAAGCCGTAGCGCCCCGCGCCGCCGCGCCGCGTCGTCGCGCGCGTTCGCTCAGCGGTGCCGCGCCAGCAGCCACGGGATACCGGCCTTCACGCCGTCGGCCACCATCAAGGTGTGCCCCTGGTTCGGCAACAGATGGAACTCTCCCGTCGGCGTGCGCAGCGCCGCCGCCTGCACCGACTTCGCGGGAATGATCGGATCGAGTTCCCCCGACATGTAGAACACGGGCGGCGCACCTTCCACTGTCACCGCGGACCCACCGGCAAGGCACACCGCCGCCGCGATCGCCTGCGGGCGCAGCTGCGCGAGTCGCGACGCCGCGCCCGCGCCCATCGAGTGGCCGAGCACGTACACGCGCGTCACGTCGATCGCGTACTCCGTTCGCAGCAACGACAGCAGCGCATCGAAGTTGTCCGCCGACCCCGCGAACGCGCTCGTGGCCACCGAGACGAGCAGGAATCCCTTCTCCCGCGCGAGCGTCGCGATCATCCCCGCGCCGTACGCATCCACGAACATGTTCTCGTCGCCGCCGGCGCCGTGCAGCGCGAACACCACCGGCACGCCGCGCGCGGATGACGCGACCGCGGGCGATGCCACAAGACGGAACGGGACCATGAGCGCGCCCTCGGCGTCCGTCGGCACATTCTTGCCGGCGCGAAACACACGCCACAGATCGCCGGCCGCATGTGCGTACGGATCGCGTCCACGTTCGATGGCGTCCACCTCGGCAGCGAGCGCCTTGGCGAGCGACGGTGCGTCGCTGAGGAACTCGGCGCTGCGCTCGGGGTTCGGCACATCCACGAGCAGCGCGGCACGCGCTGCCGCCGAAGCGAGCACCTGGCGACGCGCGGCAGTGGTGTCGCGCCCGTTGGTCGAGTCGCGGGCCGCGATCGCGCCGAGGCGGTCCTGCAGCCGCGCGCGCACCGCCGACGCATACACGCCGTCGATCACACGCGGCGCGGTCGGCGCCGGCGGCGCGGCGACCGGTGCGGGAATGGTGATTCCCGGTGCCACGAGACGTGTTGCCGAATCGATCGCCGCCACCGCGGCTGCGAAACGACCGCCGAAGAAACTCAGTGTGGCGCGGTCGAAGGTGCGATTGACCGTGGCGCGCGTGGTGTCGTCGAGCGTCGCCGTGGTGAGGGCGCGGTCGATGCGCTGATAGGCGGCGGCGAGATCGACTCGCGTGACGGCCGGCGGCGCCGTCTGTGCCCGGAGGGTTGCACTGCCAAGCACTGCGCCGGCGGCGGTGAGCGCGAGGAGCGGAAGTCGGGACACGGTGTTTCGGCGTGGGTCCGGGAGAACGCGCGGACGGATGCGCATCCCAACAGTATGCGCCGCCGTAGGGCGCGGCGGCAATGTGGCGACACGGCAGCGGGCGCCGTGCACCTGACGCCGAACGGGGCACCCCGGTCTCCCGGAGTGCCCCGCCCGTGTCGTGCGTGTTACCCGATCGCGACTACTTGTCCCACCACATCCGCGTCGAGTAGAGGTCCGGCCCCTGACGCGCGATCGCCGCGGCCAGGTTCTTGGCGTTCACCGAGAGTTCGTTGCTCGGGTAGGGCCAGCGGCGCGGGATCTCAAGCACGTCGGGGTAGGCCTTCGGCCCCATCTTGACCGTGTTCGGGTTGCCCGTGCGACGCCATTCGCTCCACGCTTCGGAACTCTGCGTGAACAGCGAGATCCACTTCTGCAGGCCGATCCGCTGCAGTCCCGTCGCGCCCGCGACGTACGCGACGCCGGGCTGCGCGAGGTACGCCGCGGCCGCGGCGGCCG
>CAIRBD010000087.1 GCA_903876745.1 uncultured Gemmatimonadota bacterium | reverse complement strand
TAGTGGCTGAACTCCATCGAGTACACGGCGCGCCCCTGCGACTGAGAGCGCAGCTTGGTCGAGTACCCGAACATTTCCGAGAGCGGCACCGAGGCGGCGATCACCTGCGCCTCGCCGCGCTGCGTCATGCCGCCGATCCGGCCGCGACGGCTCGAGATGTCGCCGAGCACGTCGCCCATGTACGACTCGGGCGTCACCACTTCGACGTTCATCATCGGCTCGAGCAGCACCGGGTGCGCCTGCCGCGCCGCTTCCTTGATCGCCATCGAGCCGGCGATCTTGAACGCCATTTCGCTCGAATCCACGTCGTGGTACGAGCCGTAGATCAGCTCGACCTTCACGTCCACCATCGGGTACCCGGCCAGCACGCCGTTCTCGAGCGCTTCCTTGATGCCCGCTTCGACCGGCTTGATGTACTCACGCGGGATCGTGCCGCCCGTGATCTTGTCCTCGAACACGAAGCCGTGCCCGTGCTCGGCCGGCATCGCGTTGATGACGACGTGGCCGTACTGGCCCTTGCCGCCCGACTGACGAATGAACTTGCCTTCGATCTTGTTGACCTTGTTCCGGATCGTTTCGCGGTAGGCCACCTGCGGACGGCCCACGTTCGCGTCCACCTTGAACTCGCGCATCATGCGGTCCACGATGATCTCGAGATGGAGCTCGCCCATCCCGGAGATGATCGTCTGACCGGTCTCGGCGTCCGTGTGCACGCGGAACGTCGGATCTTCCTCGGCCAGCTTGCTGAGCGCGATGCCCATCTTGTCCTGGTCGGCCTTCGTCTTCGGCTCCACGGCCACGTCGATGACGGGCGTCGGGAACTTCATAGCCTCGAGGATGATCGGATGATCCTCGTCGCACAGCGTGTCGCCCGTGCGCGCTTCCTTGAGACCGATCGCCGCGGCGATGTCGCCCGCGCGCACTTCTTCGATCTCTTCGCGCTTGTTCGCGTGCATCTGCAGCAGACGGCCGATGCGCTCGCGCTTGTCCTTCGACGCGTTGAACAGGTGCGCGCCCGACTTCAGCACGCCCGAGTACACACGGAAGAACGTCAGACGGCCGACGAACGGGTCCGTCGCGATCTTGAACGCCAGCGCCGAGAACGGCGCGTCATCGTCCACCGCGCGCGTCACGAACGTCTCGTCGTGCGACGGCAGGTGCCCCTGCATCGGCGGCACGTCTTCCGGCGACGGCAGGAAATCGATCACCGAGTCGAGCAGCGCCTGCACGCCCTTGTTCTTGAACGAGGCGCCGCACAGCACGGGCACGAAATGCATCTTCACCGTCGCCGCGCGGATGGCGTGACGGATCTCGTCGTTCGTCAGTTCCTGCCCTTCGAAATACTTCGAGATGAGCTCGTCGTCGTACTGGATCGCGGCCTCGACCAGCTCGTGGCGCGTCTTCTCGACGATCTCCTTCATGTCGTCCGGCACGTCCGTCACCGTGAACGTCTTGCCGAGCGACTCGTTGTCGAAGATGTACTGCTTGCGCTCGATGACGTCGATGTGCCCCGTGAACAGCTCGCCCGAACCCACCGGCAACTGCAGGGGATACGCTTCCTTCGACAGCCGGTCGCGGATCATCTCCATGCAACGGGAGAAGTTCGCGCCCACACGGTCCATCTTGTTCACGAAGATCATGCGCGGCACGCGATAGCGGTCCGCCTGGCGCCACACCGTCTCGGTCTGCGGCTCCACGCCGGCCACCGCGTCGAGCAACGCCACCGCGCCGTCGAGCACGCGGAGCGAACGCTCCACCTCGACGGTGAAGTCCACGTGCCCGGGCGTATCGATGATGTTGATGCGATACTCGGGGCCCGTCGCCGTCCCCGTGTCCTGGGTCTGGCCGTGACGCTTCCAGAAGCAGGTCGTCGCGGCCGACGTGATCGTGATGCCGCGCTCCTGTTCCTGCTCCATCCAATCCATCG
>CAIRBD010000086.1 GCA_903876745.1 uncultured Gemmatimonadota bacterium | reverse complement strand
TTCCGACGGGGGAAATCGTGCATTGACACCCCTCTGACACGAGCCCTAACTTACGGGCTGATCTACTTCGTGAACTTTTTCACGAGCGACTATTAAGCGTATGGACCGCACCTACCTCCCCATCCTCCTCCTCGGCGGATTCGTCATCGTGAACGCCGCGCTGATCATCGGCGCGTCGGCGTTCACGCTCCGCCCACGTCCGACGCCGGTCAAACAGACGCCGTACGAGTCGGGGATCCCGCCGCTTGGCGACGCGCGCGACCGGTTCTCCGTGAAATTCTACATGGTCGCGATGCTGTTCATCGTGTTCGACATCGAAACCGTGTTCATGATCCCGTGGGGCGCCTACTACCGGCAGCTCTCGTGCAGCGTGCCGCTCGTCGGCGGCGCGTGCCCGGCGGCGCAGGTCTCGTTCTTCGGTCTCGGCGAGATGCTCGTGTTCATGGCCATCCTCGTCGTCGGGTACGTCTACGTCTGGAAGAAGGGAGCGCTCCAGTGGGATTGATCACACAGCCGGAAGGCGCCGGGATGACCACGTTCGACCCGCAGACGCAGGAGGGGTGGGTCACGACGCGACTCGACTTCCTCGTCAACTGGGGACGCGCAAACTCGTTGTGGCCGATGCCGTTCGGCACGGCGTGCTGCGCCATCGAGTTCATGGCGAGCGCGGCGAGCAAGTTCGACCTCGCGCGCTTCGGCATGGAGCGCATGGGCTTCTCGCCCCGCCAGGCCGACGTGCTCATCTGCGCCGGCCGCGTGCCGTTCAAGCTCGCGCCGGTTCTGCGCCGCATCTGGCAGCAGATGCCGCAACCCAAGTGGGCGATCTCGATGGGCGCCTGCGCGTCCACGGGCGGCATGTTCGACACCTACGCCGTCGTGCAGGGGATCGACACGATCATCCCCATCGACGTCTACGTGCCCGGCTGCCCGCCGCGCCCGGAAGCGCTCATCCACGGCATCATGATGCTGCAGAAGAAGATCATGCACGAGCAGATGTCGTCGAAGACGCTGCGCAATGAGATGCAACCCGACCCGCGCAGCCAGCTGTACATCCCGGCCGATCGCATCGACGAGCTCTCCGAGCCGTTCGGCAACTCGGTGCACCAGACCCGGTCGGCCCCGTGACCGCGCCGTTCACGATCTACCAGCCCGAGGGCGAGCAGCCCGCGACGCCCAAGCAGGTGCCGCATCGCGGCGGCGCCGCGAACCCGTCGGCCGCCGCCATCGCGGCGAAGTTCCCCGGCGCCGTGGTGCGTTCGCACGTCATGTGGGGCGAGACCACCTGTGTCGTCGAGAGGGCGAAGCTGCACGACATCGTGCAGTGGCTGCGCGACGATGCCGCGCAATGCTACGAGTATCTCTCCGATGTGACGGCCGTGGAATACCGCGACCTTGCGCAGCCGATCGAGGTCGTGTGGCATCTGCGGTCCATCAAGCACCGCCGGTTCATCCGCCTCAAGGTCGAGCTCGCCAAGACGGCCGCCCTCGAAGTGCCGAGCATCGTCGACCTCTACACGGGCGCGGATTGGCTCGAGCGCGAGTGCTTCGACATGTTCGGCATCAAGTTCGCCGGACACCCCGACCTGCGCCGCATCCTCCTGTGGGAGCAGTTCCAGGAGGGGCACCCGCTCCGCAAGGATTTCCCGCTCCGCGGCCGCCTTTCGCGTTCGCAGCAGCTGACCAACGCGCTCTCGGCCAATCCCGAGGCGCGCTACTCGATGGAAGAGCTCTCGATCGCCGACGCGTTCGAAGAGTTGCCGCTGGACATGCGCGCCCGCCTCAAGGGCGATTCGCGCACGGGGGAGTGACGGATGGCGACCAAGCGTACCATTGAAGTCGAACTCTCGACGACCGGTCTCGATCGCGAGGGACGCCCGCAGCGCGTGCCGTTGATGGCGGACGGCGGCGGCACGGCCGTCGCCTACGAAGCCCCGCCGGCGCTCGAGCCCGACCTCGGCGGTGAGCACATGCTCATCAACATCGGCCCGCAGCATCCGGCCACGCACGGGGTGCTCCGGTTGGTGCTCGAGCTCGACGGTGAGACCGTCGTGCGGTGCATCCCGCACATCGGCTACCTGCACTGCGGCTTCGAGAAGATCGGCGAGTACCGGCAGTACAACCAGATCATCCCGTGGACGGACCGCGAGGATTACCTGAACTGCATCGGCAACAACATCGCCTTCTCGCTCGGCGCCGAGCGCCTGTTCGGGATCGAGATCACCCCGCGGTGCACCGTGCTCCGCGTGATCGCGATGGAACTCTCGCGCATCGCCTCGCACCTCGTCTGGATGGGCACGACGGGCATCGACATCGGCGCCTACACGCCCTTCCTCTGGTCGTTCCAGGAACGCGAGAACATCTACAACCTGCTCGAGGGATGGTTCGGCGCGCGGCTCACGACGAGCGGCTCGCGCGTGGGCGGCATGGCGGCCGACATCCCGGAGAAGTGGCTCGAGGGGCTCCAGGGGTTCATCCGCACCTTCCCCAAGACGCTCGACGAATGCGACCGGATGCTCACGAAGAACGGCATCTGGGTGGGACGCACGATCGGCCTCGGCGTGATGTCGCCCGAGGAGGCGATGAACTACGGGCTGAGCGGCCCGATGATCCGCGCCTCGGGCGTCGCCTACGACGTGCGCCGCGATTTTCCGTATCTCGACTACGAGACGTATGACTTCGACGTCCCCGTGGGCAACCAGGGTGACGTGTACGACCGCTATCTCGTGCGCATGGAAGAGATGCGGCAGTCCATCCGGATCCTCGAGCAGGCGGTGAAGCGGCTCCCCGACGGTCCGGTGAACGTCGACGACCCGCGGCTCATCCTCCCGCCCAAGCACAAGGCGACGAGCGAGATGGAATCGATGATCCATCACTTCAAGAACGTGATGGAAGGCCCCCGGCCCCCGATCGGCGAGACGTACGTCGCCGTCGAGGCGCCCAAGGGCGAGAAGGGCTACTACTTCGTGTCCGACGGCACGTCCAAGCCGGCGCGCTGGCGCATCCGCCCGCCGAGCTTCGTGAACCTCTCGGCGATCCCGCGGATGGTCGAGGGGCACCTGCTCTCGGACGTGATCGCGATCAACGCATCAATCGACATCGTGATGGGAGAAATCGACCGGTGAGCGCGCATACGCACGCCCCGTACGAACCCGTGTTCGTCGGCGCCCGCAAGCAGGAACTGGACGACGTCCTCAAGCGCTATCCGACGAAGATGGCGGCGCTGCTCCCGGCGCTCTGGATCGTGCAGGAGGCCCGTGGCTGGATCTGCGAGCAGGCCATGACCGAAGTGGCCGCCCAGCTCGACCTCACCGCCGCCTACGTCAAGGGCGTGGTGAGCTTCTACACCATGTACCACCAGCACCCCGTGGGGAAGCACTTCATCCAGGTGTGCACGACGAGCCCCTGTCTCTGCGCGGGTGCCGACAAAGTGGTGGATGCCTTCCTCGAGCACACCGGCTGCAAAGAACTCGGCGTCACCTCGGCCGACGGCAAGTACACGGTCATCGAGGTCGAGTGCCTCGGCGCGTGCGGGTTCGCGACGCCGGTGCAGATCAACCTCGACTATGTCGAGAACGTGACGGCCGACAAGGTTCCCCAGATCCTCGCGGGGTTGAAGTAATGGGCTATCCGCACAAATCGCATCCGCGCGAGACGGCGGTCCTCTCCAAGTATTTCGGGGACGCCGAGGCGCGCACGCTCGACGGCTGGAAGAAGCGCGGCGGCTACCGCGCACTCGAGCAGGCCTTGCAGATGGCGCCCGCCGACGTCGTGAACGTCGTGAAGGACTCGGGGCTCCGCGGACGCGGCGGCGCCGGCTTCCCGACGGGCGTGAAATGGTCGTTCATGAAGATCGGCGACGGCAAGCCGCACTACCTCTGCTGCAACGCGGACGAATCGGAACCGGGCACCTTCAAGGATCGCGAGATCATGCGCTGGACCCCGCACGCCCTCATCGAGGGGTGCGCGGTGGGTGCGTACGCGATCGGCGCCGAGACGGCCTACATCTATGTGCGCGGGGAGTTCACCGAGTGCATCCGCCGGCTCAACGACGCGCTCAAGGAGGCGTACGCCGCCAACATCCTCGGCGCGAACGCGATGGGCACGGGCAAGCGGATCGACGTCTACGTGCACTCCGGCGCCGGCGCGTATATCTGCGGTGAAGAGACCGCGCTGATGAACTCGCTGGAAGGGAAGCGCGGCAACCCCCGCATCAAGCCGCCGTTCCCGGCAGTCGCGGGGCTGTTCGGCATGCCGACGACCATCAACAACGTCGAGACGCTGGCCGCGGTGCCGCACATCCTCATCAACGGCGCGGAATGGTACAAGGCGATGTCGCTGAGCAGTCCGAAGAGCACCGGCACCAAGCTCTTCTCTGTCTGTGGCAACGTCGCGCGCCCGGGCAACTACGAGATCGTGATGGGATTCCCGTTCAAGGACTTCCTGTACGATCTCTGCGGCGGTCCCCTCCCGGGGCGGAAGTTCAAGGGCGTGATCCCCGGCGGATGCTCGGTGCCCATCCAGACGATGGAAGAAGCCGAAGCCACGATGATGGACTATGAAGGCTTCGTCGCGCAGGGCACGATGCTCGGCTCCGGCGGCGTCATCATCTTCGACGACGCGCAGTCCATCCCGCGCATGACGGCGCGCCACGCGCGCTTCTACGCGCACGAGAGCTGCGCCCAGTGCACGCAATGCCGCGAAGGCACCGCGTGGACGACCAAGATCCTCGACCGCATCGTCGCGGGGCAGGGGACCTTCGAGGACCTCGACACGCTGCTCGAGATGGCCGAGAACATGACGGGCAAGACGATCTGCGTGCTCAGCGACTCCTGCGCCACGGTCGTGGTGAGCGCGCTGCAGAAGTACCGCCACGAGTTCGAGGCGCTCATCACGGGCAAGCGCTCGAGCAGCGTGGCCGCGACCCCGGGAGCTGCCGCGTAATGGCCGAGAACACCGTCAACCTCACCATCGAGGGCCGTCCGGTCTCCGTACCGGCGGGCACGTCGATCCTCGAGGCCGCGAAGACCGCTGGCGTCCTCATCCCGCACTACTGCTATCACTCCGGCCTGCCCGTCGCGGGCGTGTGCCGGATGTGCCTCGTCGAAGTCGAGAAGATGCCGAAGCTCGCGCCCGCGTGCGCGACGACGGTCGGCGAAGGGCAGGTGGTGCACGTCTACAGCGAGAAGGCGCTCGAAGCGCGCAAGGGCGTGCTCGAGTTCCTGCTCATCAACCACCCGCTCGACTGCCCGATCTGCGACCAGTCGGGCGAGTGCGAGCTCCAGGACTACACGTTCGCCGAAGGCCGCGCCGACTCGCGCTACCGCGAGCCTAAGCGCTTCGACCCCGCCGAGGATTTCGGCGGCGACGTGCTGTACGTGAAGAACCGCTGCATCCTGTGCACGCGCTGCGTGCGCTTCATGGATGACGTGCACGAGACCACCGCGCTGGCCGTCGTGGAGCGCGGCGACCGCGCGTTCATCGGCAAGGCGCCGGACGCCGACCTCACGCAGCCGTGGGCGGCGAACGTCGTGGACCTGTGCCCGGTGGGCGCGCTGCTCTCCAAGGATTTCCTGAACAAGGCGCGTGCGTGGGAACTCGACCGCACCGCCAGCGTCTGCACCGGCTGTTCGCAGGGCTGCAACATCACGGTCGAGATGCGCGACAACGCCGTGATGCGCTTCAAGCCGCGCGCGAATGAGCACGTGAACAAGTTCTTCATGTGTGACGCGGGCCGGTTCAGCTATCGTGACCTCAACCGTGCGGACCGACTCGAGCATCCGCTGGTCGCCGGCATGGCCGCCGACTGGGAGACCGCGCTCGCCGCGGCCGCCAAGGCGTTGCAGGGACGCAAGGCGCACGTCGTCGCCAGCCCGTCGCTGTCCAACGAGGCGCTCTATCTATTGAAGAAGCTCGCGGCCAAGACCGGTGCCACGGTGCGCTACCACGTGGCGCAGGGTCCGGAGGCGCCGCTTCCCGGCGTCGACGATCTCGCGCTGCGCGCCGACCGTGCCGCGAACGCGACCGCGTGCGAACTGTTCGGCTTCACGCGGACCGACGATGTGCTGGCCGGGCTGAACGCGGGCGACGTCGTGATCGCCGCCGGTGACGTGCTCGAGGGCCTCGGCGCGGACGCGCTCGCGAAGGTCGGTGCGGTGATCGCGATCGGCACGCTGCGTCCGACGACGACCGTCGCCACCGTCGCGCTGCCCATCGCCACGGTCGTCGAGGAAGAGGGGACGTTCACGAACCTGCGCGGGCGCGTCCAGCGCTTCCTGCAGGCCAAGCAGGCGCCCGGATTGGCGCGGCCGAGCTGGTACGTGCTCGCCGACCTGCTCGCGTCGCTCGGCGAGAAGGCCGGGTTCCATACGGCGAGTGAGGCGTTCGACGCGCTGGCGGTCGGCGAAGCGCCGTTCGCCGGGCTGTCGTACGGCGCGCTCGCCCTTTCCGGTGCGGTGGTGCAGGGCGCCGCCGCGGGGGCCAAGTGATGATCGCGCACGCACTGCCGTTGCTCTTGCAGGTCGCCGATCCGCAGCTCCCGCCGACGACCGGCGTGTTCGTCATCTTCTCGATCATCAAGATGCTGGCGATGTTCGGGCTCGTGATGGTGACGGTGGCCTATACCACCTTCGCCGAGCGCCGGATCGCAGCGTGGATCCAGGATCGCCACGGTCCGAACCGCGTCGGCCCCTGGGGACTCTTCCAGGTGCTCGCCGACGGCGTCAAGAACTTCATGAAGGAAGAGACGTACCCCGCCGACGCGAACAAGGCGCTGTTCGTGCTCGCCCCGGCGCTGGCCTTCGTCCCCGCCATGCTGACGTGGTCGGTGATCCCGTTCGCCTCGCCGCTGCCGACGCCGTGGGGTCGCATCGACATGGTCGTCGCCGACCTGCCGGTGGGTTTCCTCTTCACGCTCGCCATCAGCTCGCTGGGCGTGTACGGCCTGACGCTCGCGGGGTGGAGTTCGAACAACAAGTACGCGCTGCTCGGCGGCCTGCGCGCCAGCGCGCAGATGGTGTCGTACGAGATCGCGATGGGGATGAGCACCGTGTGCGTGCTGCTGCTCGCCGGCAACGTGCACCTCAGCGAGATCATCGGCCAGCAGGTGACGATGGGCTGGAACGTGATGCTGCTCTCGGTCGCGTTCTTCCTGTTCCTCGTCGCTGCGTTCGCCGAGACGAACCGTGTGCCGTTCGACCTGCCGGAGTCGGAGTCGGAGCTCGTGGCCGGCTACCACACCGAGTACAGCGCCATGAAGTACTCGATGTTCCCGATCGCGGAATACGCCAACATGATCACCGCGGGCGCGATGATCTCGACGCTGTTCCTCGGCGGCTGGGACATCCCGTTCACAACGTGGGACAACGTGCCGCCGTTCAC
>CAIRBD010000085.1 GCA_903876745.1 uncultured Gemmatimonadota bacterium | reverse complement strand
GGCCGTCGATTATCGCAAAGTGAACGTCATTCCCGACACCCCCGGCACCGCCGTCAACGTGATGGCGATGGTGTTCGGCAACCTTGGGGAAGATTCCGGCACCGGCGTCGCCTTCACGCGCGATCCGTCGACCGGCGAACGCCAGTTCTACGGCGAGTTCCTCGTCAACGCGCAAGGCGAGGATGTCGTGGCCGGCATCCGCACGCCCCTCCCGATCGCGTCCATGAAGGACGCCTTCCCTGAGGCGTTCACCGCACTCATGAAAGTGCAGGAGACGCTCGAACTGCATTTCCGCGACATGCAGGACCTCGAGTTCACCGTGGAGCGCGGCACGCTCTACATGCTGCAGACGCGCACCGGCAAGCGCACCGTCGCCGCCGCCGTGCGCATCGCCCACGAGATGGTGGGCGAGGGTCTCATCACGCGCGCCGACGCCGTGAAGCGTGTGCGCCCCTCGCAGCTCGACCAGTTGCTCCATCCCGTGCTCGATCCAGGCACGAGCGCGACGGTGCTTGCCACCGGCCTCCCCGCGAGCCCCGGCGCCGCCAGCGGCCAGGCGGTGTTCGATGCCGACGAAGCAGAACGTCGCGCCGCACGCGGCGACGCCGTGATCCTCGTGCGCGAGGAGACCACGCCGGAGGATTTCCACGGCATCGTCGCCGCGCGCGCTGTGCTCACGGAACGCGGCGGCATGACCAGTCACGCCGCCGTCGTGTGCCGCGGCATGGGGAAAGTGGCCGTGGTCGGCTGCAACGACATCCGCGTGGACGCCGCCGCACGGCACTTCACGGTGGGCGACACCGTCATCAGCGAGCGCGACTGGATCACGCTCGACGGCGCCACCGGCCGCGTGTACGCGGGGCATCTCCCGACCGTGCCGAGCGAAGTGATGCGCGTGCTCGGCGGCACGCTCGACGCGCAGCACGCGCCGATCTTCCGCTCGTACGACGAGATCCTCGCCTGGGCCGACGATGCCCGTCGCCTCAAAGTGCGCGCGAACGCCGACACCCCCAAGGACGCCCGCACGGCGCGCCAGTTCGGCGCCGAGGGGATCGGGCTCTGCCGCACCGAGCACATGTTCTTCGAGGGCGACCGCATCACGCCCATGCGTGAGATGATCGTCGCCCACGACGAGCCGGGGCGCCGCCGCGCCCTCGAGAAGCTGCTTCCCATGCAGCGCTCCGATTTCGAGGGGATCTTCGAAGCGATGACCCCTTACCCCGTGACCATTCGCCTGCTGGATCCACCGCTCCACGAGTTCCTCCCGCACGGCGGCGAAGAGGTCAAGCTCCTCGCACGCACACTCGGCATCGCCCGCCCCGAGCTGAATCACCTGGTCGATTCCCTGCGCGAGAGCAACCCGATGCTCGGCCACCGCGGGTGTCGCCTCGGCATCACCTATCCCGAGATCACGGAGATGCAGGCGCGCGCGATCTTCAAGGCCGCCGTGAGTGTGAAGCGGCGCGGCAAAGAAGTGCACCCCGAGATCATGATCCCGCTCGTCGCCACGGTGAAGGAGTTCGAGCACCAGCGCGCCATCGTCGATCGCGTGGCCCAGGAAGTACTCGGTCAGATGGGCGAGGAGTTGCCGTACCTCGTGGGAACGATGATCGAGCTGCCGCGCGCCGCGCTCACCGCGGACCTCATCG
>CAIRBD010000084.1 GCA_903876745.1 uncultured Gemmatimonadota bacterium | reverse complement strand
GTCGCCACCGCCACACTCGCCGTGAACGCGGCCCTCAACACCGCGCTCGACGTTGACCAGCGCCCCGACCCCGGCGGGCCGCGAAAGGCCGTTGGATACCGTCTCTTCAACCTCTTGATTCACCTCCTCACCGGCGCCCTGCTGTTCGCCCTGCTGCGACGAGCCGCCCGCGAGCGCACGATCCCTGACGACTGGCGCGACCTCGCCGATCCCATCGCGGCCATCGTCGCCGCACTCTGGATCCTGCACCCCATCCAGAGCGAGGTGGTCAACTACATCGTGCAGCGCACGGAGTCGCTGGCCTCGCTCTGTTACCTCGGTGTGCTGTACGCCTCCGTTCGCGCGTGGGACGCGCCGAGCACGGCGAGCCGCGCCCGCTGGTATGCGCTGTCGATCGCCGCATGCATCGTGGGCATGGGCAGCAAGGAGATCGTGATCACGGCGCCGCTCGTGGTGATGCTCTACGACCGCGCGTTCCGCGTCGATTCATGGCGCGGCCTGTTCGCGCCGGCCACCGGTCGCGGTGCACACTACACGCGTCTGTGGGCGGCATGCGTGGCATCGTTCCTGGTGTTCGCGGCCGGCGCGCGCGGCGACACGGCCGGCGTGCATTCGGACGTCACCTGGTATCGCTACCTCTACACGCAATGCTGGGCCATCGCGCATTACCTGCGACTCGTCGCGTGGCCCCGCGGCTTCGCCATTGACTACGGGTTCACTCCGGTCCGCGGTGCCGCGGGCATTCCCGGCGTGGTGCTTTTGAGCGCGTTGGCCGTCGCGACGATCGCCGCATGGACACGCGTCGCCCCGTTCGGCTGGTTCGCGTTCACGGGCAGCTGGTTCTTCCTCTTGCTGGCGCCGTCGTCGAGCGTGGTACCGGTGCTCACCGAGGTCGCCGCGGAGCGGCGCATCTATCTCGCCTTGGCCGCCGTGTTCGTCTTGGCCGTCGTGGCGCTCGAATCAGCGCGTCGGCGGTTCGTCTCATCGGCCATCACGCAGCGCACGCTCGGTGCGGCACTCGTCGGCGCAGCAGCGATCCTCGCGCTCGTCACCGGCGCGCGCAGTCGCACCTACGCGAACACCGAAGCCCTCTGGCGCGGCACCGTTGCCGCCGTGCCGGACAATCCTCGCGCGCTCGACCAACTGGGCTGGGCACTCTACCGCCGGGACATGCCGAACTTCGCCGCGGCGGAGTCGGCGTTCACCGCGGCGGCGGCACTCGATGCGTCGTGTCACTTCGGCTGCGTGCAGCTCGCCACCGTGCTCGTCGCCGAGGGGCGGCTCGCCGAGGCGGTCGCCCCGCTCGAACGGGCCGTGGCCGGCGATCCGCAGCGTGCGCCGGCGGAGCGCGATCTCGCGCTGGTGCTCATGAAGCTGGGGGCCTTCGACCGGGCGATCCCTCACCTCGAGAAGGTCGCCACGCGATTCCCGACGCTCGATCACATCGTCGCGCTTGGCGTGTCGTATGCCTCGGCGGGGCGCGGCGACGAAGCGGTGGAGGCATTCCGGCGACTGGCGCTACTCGACGGCGGCAGCGCCGAGATGCGAAAGCTGAGCGGCACGCTCATCCTGGCCGCGCGAGACCCAGCGGCGCGGCCGGCGCTCGAAGCGCTGGCGTGGAAGTACGCGCGGGGTTGGATGTAGCGAGAGCGCCTTCTACGGTGGAAGGATCGACGAGAGAACTGCCGCTGACGCTGCTGTGACGCCGTGACACTAGCATCGACGCATTCGATATCCGCCAGACTTCTTCCACCAAAGTGAACGCATGAAATATCTCGCCGGCGCCCTCCTTGCCCTCGGGCTCCTCGCGGCCTGCTCGAGCGACCTCACCACCGCACCGGCGCGGGACCGCCTGTCGGTAGCCGGGCAGGATGCGCAGAACGCGACCGCCGCCTGCCCCACGTGTGTTTTCGGACCCAAGGTCTACACCCGCTCTACGGCAAAGCCGGTCACGGAATCCAACACGTTCGCCGGAGATGCCGCGGCGCAGTACGTGATCGACATCAGCGACGGCGGAACGCAGGGTGCGGACGGCAGCGTCACACTCAACGGCGTGGTGTTTCTCGCGCCGCGCTCGGACGCCGACATCGGCCCGCGCCACATCCATGCCACGGTCGCGTTGCTGACGCAGAACGTCATCGACACGCGGCTCACCGGAAAGCCAGGCTCGACGCTCACCGTGTCGATCGAACGTCTGGGAGTGCCGCTCTCGGCGCTGCAACTCGTGTTCTCGCAGAACTTCAGCGGCAACCTCGGCGTGTACTCGATGACTGGGGACGGATCGAACCTCCGCTATCTCAACGTCGGCACGCACGTCACGGCCAGGCAGAACCTGATCCTAGCGCGCGGTGGCTGGGGAGACAACCAGATCTACGCGATGGACGCGGACGGGGGGAATCGCCACGTGATCCTCGGCGCGGGACCGTCGTACGTGCCAGACCTCGCGCCCGACGGTTCGCGCTATGTCCTGATGTTCGGCGACTGCGCCGGCGGGGCACATCCCCTGGGCATCGCCGCCGTGAGTGGCGGACTGACCGTGCTCCCCATCTGCACCTACATCCCGCCCCGGTGGTCGCCCGTCGGCGATCGCATCGCATACGGCGTTGGCGGAGCGCTCTATTCCGTGAAGATCGACGGCAGCGACGTGCGCACGATCGCGCCGTCTTCGATGAACGTCACGGGGGTCGCGTGGTCC
>CAIRBD010000083.1 GCA_903876745.1 uncultured Gemmatimonadota bacterium | reverse complement strand
GCAAACATCTTGCGCATATCAGGCTCCCTCAGAAAAACCCGTGTCACAGCTCCGGGTTGTAGCGTCACTGATCTTATACTGCGCGTATGAAGATCATGTTAACTGCGGCTGTGCTGGCCCTCGGCAGTCTGACGGTCATCAGCGCACAAGAGCCACGCGCCGCCGTGACGCGCGTGGCCATGTCGGCGAGCTTGAACTGGATGGCCTGAAAATCATGGATGGGCGCGCCGAACTGCTTGCGTTCGCTCGCGTACTGCGTGGCGAGTTCGAGGGCGCGCCGCGCGATGCCCACGGCCTGCGCGGCGATGCCGAGGCGGCCGTTCTCGAGTGACTGCATGGCATACGCGAAGCCCAGCCCTTGCTCGCCGAGCAGCCGGTCGGCGGGCACGCGCATCTGGTCGAACGTCAGCTGCACGGTGGGTGACGCGCGCAGGCCGAGCTTGTTCTCTTTCTTCCCCACCTTGAAGCCCGGCAGGTCGGGCGTGATGATGAACGCCGAGATGCCGCGTCCGCCCTTGCGGGCGTCGGCGGTGTCGGTGCGGGCCATCGCGAGGATCACGCCGGCGTGGCTGCCGCTCGTGACCCAGGCCTTCGTACCGTCGAGGACCCAGTCGTCGCCGTCGCGCACGGCCTGCGTGCGCAGCGATGCGGCATCGGACCCGGCGTCGGGCTCGGAGAGCGCGAACGCGCCCAGCAGCTCGCCGCGCGCCATCGGCGGCAGCCACCGCGCGCGCTGCGCCTCGCTGCCGAAGCGCAGCAGCATCTGCGTGGGGAGCGAGTTGTGCACCGACATCAAAACGGCCGCCGAAGCATCGGCGGCCGCGATCTCCTCGAGGGCGAGGAGGTAGGTGAGCGTATCGAGTGCGAGTCCGTCGTATGCCTCGGGGAGCATCATCCCGAGGAACCCGAGCCCGCCGAGCCGGCCGACGAGCGAGGGTTCGAAATACGAATCGCGGTCCCACGCCGCGGAATACGGAGCGAGTTCGTTGCGCGCGAACTCGTGCGCCATCCGCTGGATCTCGGACTGTTCGCTGGTGAGCGGCGTGAGCTGAGTATCGGTCATGTGCCCTGTGTTACGGTCTGGGAGCGCGTCTCGTTCAATGCCGCGCGGTCACTTGTACTCGAAGAAGCCGCGCCCGCTCTTGCGGCCAAGCCAGCCGGCGGCGACGTACTTCCGGAGCAGCGGGCAGGCGCGGTACTTGGAATCGCCGAGGCCTTCGTGCAGCACCTCGAGGATGGCGAGGCACGTGTCGAGCCCGATCAGATCGGCGAGCGCGAGCGGCCCCATCGGATGGTTCATGCCGAGCTTCATCACGGTATCGACCGCTTCGGGCGTGCCGACGCCCTCCATCACGCAGTACACCGCCTCGTTGATCATCGGCAGCAGCACGCGGTTGGCGATGAAGCCGGGGTAATCATTGGCTTCGACCGGCGTCTTCCCCACCGCTCTCGCCAGAGCGAGCGTGCGGTCCATCGTGCCCTGGCTCGTCGCGAGGCCGCGGATGATCTCCACGAGCTGCATCACCGGCACGGGATTCATGAAGTGCATCCCGATCACGTCGGCGGGACGCTGCGTCTTGGCCGCGATCTCGGTGATGGAGATGGAACTCGTGTTCGTAGCGAGAATGGCGCCCGGAGGCGCGAGGCGGTCGATGTCGGCGAAGATCTTGAACTTGAGCGCCGGATTCTCCGTGGCCGCCTCGATGGCGAAGGTCGCGGTGCTCACGGCGCCGAGGTCGGTGCTCGTGGCGATGCGCGCGAGCACGGCGTCTTTCCCCGCGGCGTCGAGCGTGCCTTTCTTCACCTGACGGTCGAGGTTCTTCTCGATTGTTCCCTTGCCGCGCGCGAGCGCCTCGGCCGACACATCGATCATCGTGACCGGCAGGCCGGCG
>CAIRBD010000082.1 GCA_903876745.1 uncultured Gemmatimonadota bacterium | reverse complement strand
GCTCTACTACGTCATGCCGTTCGTGGAAGGGGAGACGCTGCGCGACCGGATGTCGCGCGAAACTCAACTGCCCGTCGACGACGCGGTGCGCGTCGCGCGCGAAGTGGCCGACGCACTGGGTTACGCGCACGCGCACGGCGTCATCCACCGTGACATCAAGCCCGAGAACATCCTGTTGCAGGGCACGCATGCGGTGGTGGCCGACTTTGGCATCGCGCTGGCGGTGCAGCACGCGGGCGGTGTGCGGCTCACGCAGAGCGGGGTGAGCATCGGCACGCCGCAGTACATGTCGCCCGAGCAAGCGATGGGCGACAAGACGGTCGATCATCACGCGGACATCTATGCGCTCGGCGCGGTGACGTATGAGATGCTCTCCGGGGAGCCGCCGTTCACGGGGGCGACGGCGCAGGCGATCGTTGCTAAGGTGCTCAACTCGCAGCCGACGTTGCTGACGACCACGCGGCCGTCGGTGCCGGCGCAGGTCGAGGCGGCGGTGCTCAAAGCGCTGGCCAAGTTGCCGGCGGATCGGTGGCCGACGGCGGCGGAGTTCGCATCCGGACTTGTCGCCGCGCCCACGGCGATTCACGCACCGGGTCCTGTCGCCTCCGGCGCCGGACGCTCGCGCTGGACGCTCGCCACCACGATCTTCGCCGTCGTGTCGTTGGCGCTTGCGGCTACGCTCGCGATCATCGCACGGCGCACGGCATCGCCCGCGCGTACGGCACGCGTGGAAGTGGAGGTCGGCGCGTACTTCGGCACCCTGAACGTTCCCGTCGTGGTGGGTGCGCCGGATGGACGTTCGTTCGTGTATTGCACCGGCGAAGGCGAGGTGTGGAGTCGGCGCTGGGATAGTCTGGCGCCATCACGCGTTCCGGACTCGGGCGTTGGATGCGCCTCCGCGGCTTTCTCGCCGGATGGGCGGCGGCTCGCCGTCATCGGCATTCCCACCAGCGTGCGCATCGTCTCGCTCGCCGGCGATATCCCCTCGCGCGCGCTTCCGGTGAGCGGCCTCGACGACCTCAACTCGTACGGCGGCGGCGTGGATTGGGGGTCCGACGGCAATCTCTACATCGCGAGCCGTCAGGGTGTGGCGCGGGTGTCGCCCACGGATGGCCATGGCACAGTCGTTGCCACGATGGACTCGGCGGTCACGCGCGTTGCGGGCATCGATGTCCTGCCCGGCGCTAAGGCGGCGCTGATCATCGTCACGGCGCCCTCGCCGACGGGATCATTGATCCAACGGATCGGCGTCGTCGATCTGCGGACTGGAAAGACCCCCCTGATCCTGCAGGGAAACGCCGTCCGTTATGCGAAACCCGGGTTCCTGCTGGTGGCGCGCGACGGCGCGCTGCTGGCGGTGCCCTTCGACCTGACGTCGCTGCGTCCGAGCGGGCCGGAGGTGCCACTCGCCGACAGCATCGCCGTGCGACTTCGCGCCGGCGAAGGGCTTCTCGACGTGACCGACGACGGCACGCTGCTGTATTGGAGGTCGGCCGGGTCCGACCTCAGCCATCCGGTGTTCGTCGATCGTGCGGGCGCGGTGCAGGAACTCAATCCACCGCAGTGGATCGGCCGGCTCACGGAACCGCGCCTCTCGAACGACGATGCGATGCTGGCGATGGAAGTGAGTGATGGCGTTCGGACGGAGACGTGGGTGCGCGACCTGCGCTCCGGCCTGAACACGGTGGTCGCGACGGGCGGGATGATCAACGGCCGGCATTCGTGGAAGCAGCCCGGCGGGAAAGCGCTGACGATGGTGTCGACGCGCAGTGGCAGCGCCGCGCTCTATGAGTGGTCACTCTCCGGCGGCGAGTTGGCGGCGCTGCCTTCGTACGACAAACGGCCCATCTTCGCGACCGCATGGTCCCGGGACGGCAAATGGTTGGTCGTGCGGACCGACGATGGATCGACGGGGAAGGGTGACATCATGGCGCTACGTCCCGGGGTGGACTCGGTGGCGGTGCCGGTCGTGGCCGACTCGGCGTATTCGGAGTTCAGCCCGGCGCTTTCTCCGGATGGAAAATGGCTCGCTTACCTGTCCAACGAGAGCGGTAAATTCGAAGTGCACGTCGCGTCCTTCCCGGATGCGCGCTGGAAGTGGAAGATCTCGGACGGCGGTGGCACGGATGTCGTCTGGTCGCACAGTGGCCGCGAACTCTTCTTCATCTCGCACGGGTACATGGTGGCGGCCGATGTTGCCGCCGAGTCGGGATTTCGCGTGGTCGGGCAGCGTCAACTCTTTGCTGTCACACCGTTCCTGACCGGCAGCATGGCCCGACGGGGATTCGACGTCACGGCGGACGACCGTCGATTCGTGATGCTGCGGCGCAACGAGAACGTCATGACCTCGCGCATCGTGGCGGTGTTCAACTGGGCGGCGGAGTTGCAGGCGCGGGGGAAGCGCTAGCGGACAACGCGCGCACGTTCGCGCACGAATCGCACCTCCAGCCGGCACCCCAGTGCCGCCGCGTAGCGTTCGAGCGTCGCCATCGAGGGGGAATGCTTGGCACTTCGCGACTCGAGGCGCGCGACCGCCGACTGGGTGGTCCCGATGCGCTTGGCCACGTCGGCCTGTGTGAGCCCGGAGGCCTCACGCGCCTTCAGCACCTCATCGAGATACGCAAACTCGCCGGCGAGGCGATCATACTCCCGCCTGACGCGCGCGTCCGCCAGCGCTCGGGCTCGGAATGCCTTCAGGGTCGTGGTCATGTCGTGATCTCTCGCATGCGTCGTCGTGCGATCTCGAGTTCCCGCGGCGGCGTCCGGGCGGTCTTCTTGTGGAACTGATGCAGCAGTACGATCCGGCGACCGACGGCGGTGCAGAAGAACACCCGAGCGATTCCTTCGGCGGCCTTCACCCTCAGTTCGACCAGTCCGCCGCCCATCGCGCGCGTGTGCGGCATCCCGAGGTGCGGTCCGTACGTTTCCAGCATGTCCGAGTATCGGAGGAACTTCGCGAGCAGACGTGGGGGCAATCCCAACAACTCATGCTCCAGCGACGAGTTGAAGAACGCGACCTTCCACGTCACAGGGATAACATAGCAGTTACGCTATGTCCAGCGCAAACTGGCAACATGGGATCAAACTTGCTGCCCGGGGGCCCTGTGCCTGTCATCCTGCGGTTGCTGACGACACCGGAATACCGCTCCGCACCTGCACGGCGCATCGTGGGCGCATGTCGGGGTTCGGCCTGGAGCGACACCGGTGTCTGCGGGGCCTGTCCCTGATGGCGCCCCCCTCCGTCACGCGCGAACATCTACGCGTGCTCGACACCGGCTCGACGTGCCGGCGACGGACGCTGCTGCTCGACTGAACTAAGCGTCTGGGTCGGGATCTACCGGGTCACCGCGCTGGCGCGATCGGTAGTGTGACGGAATGCAGCGCTCCGCCGGCTGGAGTCTGAACGGCGCGAGCGCGATCTGCAGCGCGAGCCATCCGATTCGCACGGCAGCGAACATGGTGACGCCAGGGGCGCGGCGTCGGGAGAGCGCCCGCATCTTATCAGGGATTCCCCCCAAGCGGTTACCGGTCGAGCGCCATAACCTCCGTGGTCAGCCACCGCCACGGGTCCGCCCTGGGCGGCCCCGGTACGCCCGCCGCCTCGTGTCTGGAGGGTCCGCCCATGTGCCTCGGAATACCCGGCAAGGTCGTCGAACTGCGCGACGACAACGGCCTCGCGATGGGGGTCGTCGACTTCGGCGGCGTGCGCCGCGAGTGCTGCCTCGCGTACGTCCAGGACGAAGTCGCCATCGGCGACTACGTGATCGTGCATGTCGGGTTCGCCATCACCCGCATCGACGAAACCGAAGCGCAGCGCACCTTCGAGATACTCAAGGAGATGGGCGAAACCTCCGAGCTCGATTGGCTCAAGGACCAGGCCGACCGGTCACTCGCCCTCGGCGGGGAGCCCTCGTGAAGTTCCTGAGCGAATACCGCGATGCCCACATCGCCAAGGCGCTCATCGAACGGATCAAGGCGGAGGCGACGCGCCCGTGGTGCCTCATGGAAGTGTGCGGCGGCCAGACGCACACCATCGTGCGGCAGGGGCTCGATGAGTTGCTCGACGGCGCCATCGAGATGATCCACGGCCCGGGCTGCCCGGTGTGCGTCACGCCACTCGAGCAGATCGACAAAGCGCTCGCCATCGCCGCACGCCCCGAGGTGCTCTTCACCTCGTTCGGCGACATGCTGCGCGTGCCGGGCAGCGACTGCGACCTGCAACAGATCCGGTCGCGCGGGGGCGATGTGCGCGTCGTCTATTCGCCGCTCGACGCGCTCGCGCTCGCCCAGAAGCATCCCGATAAGGAAGTCGTGTTCTTCGCCGTCGGCTTCGAGACCACCGCACCGGCCAATGCGATGGCGGTGTGGCGCGCCCGCGAACTCGGCGTGAAGAACTTCAGTGTGCTCGTGTCGCACGTCACGGTGCCCCCCGCCATCACGGCCATCATGGAGGCGCCCGACAACCGCGTGCAGGGATTCCTCGCCGCTGGCCACGTATGCGCGGTGATGGGATGGACCGAGTACGAGCCGCTCGCTGCGAAGTACCGCGTGCCTATCGTCGTCACGGGGTTCGAGCCGGTGGACATCCTCGAGGGCATGCTCCTGACCGTGCGCCAGCTCGAGGCGGGCCGCCACGAGGTGGAGAACCAGTACGTGCGCTCGGTGCGCCGCGAGGGCACGCCCGCTGCGCGCGTGACCGTCGATAAAGTCTTCGAGCTCGGCCATC
>CAIRBD010000081.1 GCA_903876745.1 uncultured Gemmatimonadota bacterium | reverse complement strand
CGCGTCGGAACGGAGCAGCGGCAGCTCCGTCGAGACCATGACATCGGACACCTTCAGCAGCAGCTTCTTTCCGAGCGCGCCGCCGGGATGCAAACGCGCGAAGTCTTCGCGCCGGAACCCTTTCACCTCGAGCAGCGCCACCGCGAGCGCATCACCGAGCGCGACCGTGACCGTCGTGCTCGTCGTGGGGGCGAGGTCGTGCGGACAGGCTTCCTCCCGCACCGAGGCGTCGAGCCACACGTCGGCGTTGCGCGCGAGCGTGGATTCGCCGCCGCCGCTGATGGCGACCGTCCGTACACCGAGACGGGTGAGCTGTTCCAGCAGCGGCAGCAGCTCGTCGGTCTCTCCGCTCTTCGAGATCAGGATAGCCACGTCGTTCGCCGAGACGATGCCGAGGTCGCCATGCACGCTCTCGACCGGATGCAGGAACATCGCCGGCGTGCCGGTGGACGTCATCGTGGCGGCGATCTTGCGCCCGATCAGCCCGCTCTTGCCGACGCCCGCGACGATGACGCGTCCGCTCGACGCCGCGATCAGCGCGACCGCTCGCGCGAACGGCTCGGCCAGGCGCCCCTCGGTCTCGGCCAGGGCCTCGCGCTCCATCCGCAGTACGCGGCGTCCGGTGGCGATGATCTCGTCGGGCGTCATGCCGGAAGCTCCGTGCTCATGCGGTCGGCGACGTAGCGCTCGACGAGCGCCGTCCAGTCGCCGCGGGCGCGCAACAGCGCCTCGGCGAACTCGCGGATCGCGCCGTGCCCGCCCTGCTTCGTGAGATGCACCTGCGCCGCCTCGCGGATCTCGGGCACCGCGTTGGCGACTGCGACGGGCATCCCGACGAGACGGAACGGTGCGAGATCGGGCAAGTCGTCGCCGAGGAACGCGACCTCGTCCATCGCCACGCCGAGTTCAGCGGTGATGCGTGTGAGCGCGGCGACCTTGCGCGCGCGTTTGTCCTGTGCGAGCGCGTCGACCTTCAGCTGCGCTGCACGGAGGCGGACACTTTCGGACTCGCGGCCGGTGATGATCGCGACTTTCAGCCCCGCCATGCGCAACAGCACGATGCCGACGCCATCCTGGATGTCGTACCGGAGCAGCTCCGACGGCTTGCCGTCGACATCGCCGAGATAATACCCCGCATCGGTCATGACGCCGTCGACGTCGAGCACGACGAGCTTCACACGGGCGGCGGCGGCCGGCGCGATCACGCGCGCGCTCCGGCCCACGTGTCGATGGCCTTGCCGATCAGCGCGTCGAGTTCGTGCAGCGGGATCATGTTCGGTCCGTCGCTCGGGGCATGATCGGGGTCGGGGTGCGTCTCCATGAACAGGCCGTCGGCGCCGGCGGACATCGCGGCGAGCGTGAGCGGACGGATGTACTCCCGCAGCCCGCCGCTGGTACCGCCCGCGCCCCTGCCCGGCTGCTGCACGGAGTGCGTCGCGTCGAAGATCACCGGGGCGTCGCACGCCGCACGCAGGCGCGTGAAGCCGCGCATGTCGACGACGAGGTCGCCGTAGCCGAAGAACGTGCCGCGCTCGGTGACGGCGATCTCCGACGCCGAGGGTGCGGCTTCACGCACCTTCGCCACCGCG
>CAIRBD010000080.1 GCA_903876745.1 uncultured Gemmatimonadota bacterium | reverse complement strand
GAAACGCGCGATCCTCAGCACCCGTCCCACGTCGGCGGGGATGTTCTGCATCGACACGCTGTCGATGCGGTCCCCGGCGTGACGACGCAGCAACAGCAACATGCCGAGCGCGGAACTGTCGACGTAGGAGACGCGCTTCAGGTCGATGGCGAAGCGCGAGCCGGCCGGCGTGTCCTGATACGCGCGGCGGAAGGCGTCGTTCTGGCTGAAGTCGAATCGTCCGCTGATCTCGATGCGGACGCCGTCGGAGGTGCTGCTGGCAGTGATGGCCATCGGTTGGGTTCCGGGTTCTTCAGAAGAGTTCGATCTCGCCGGCGGAGAGCGCTTGCTGCTCCACGGGTTTCACGGTGCAGCCCTCGGCGTCCTGCATCCGACGGCACGCGTCGAGCGCGTCGGCGATGCCGTCGGCGTCGCCATGCTCGGCGGCCGACAGTGCGGTGGTGACGGTGTCGAGGATGTGCTGTGCGTCCTCGCGTTGCCGGATGACGACGTGGCGCAGCAGTTGCCGCACGATGTCCTCGAACTGCAGCGCCATCACTGATTCGCCGACGTCCTTGGCGATCCGCGTCGTGATGCCTTCGACGTTGTTCAGCCCCGCCTCGACGACACGATTCGTCTCCGCCGCCTGCTTGAGCAGCAGGTCGACGTCGTCCCTCGCTTCGAAGGCGAAGGTCATGTCGGTGGAGGCAAGGGTCTGGATGAGCCCGCTCGCGCCCTCGACGAGTGTGTCGACGCGGCGCACGGCGTCGCCGATGCGGCCGGAGAGTTCGCCGGAGTCCGTGGCGAGCGTGCGCACTTCGCCGGCGACGACGCCGAACCCGGCGCCCGCGTCTCCCGCGCGCGCGGCCTCGATCGACGCGTTCAACGACAGCAGCTTCGTCTGCATCGCGATCTTGCTGATGCCGCCCGTGAGCCCCACGACTTCCTTCATCTGGCGCGCGATATCGTCGAGGCGCTGGTGCAGGTCCATCGAATGCTGGCTCGTCTGCACGAGGTGGTCCACGAAGCGGCCGAGGATCGAACTGATCCGCTCAGCGGACTGGTTGAGTCCCTGCCGCTCCGCCGTGCCGTCGCTAAGCTCGCGGAGGTGCGTGAGCAGCTCGTGCAGCAGTCCCGTCTGCGTCTCTGACGACTGTTGGATGGACGCGAAGCTGCTCCCAAGACGCATCACCGCCTCCGACACGATGTGTCGGACCTGCACGAGGTCCTCGCGCCGTGCGCGCTCCTGCTCGATGAGCGCGTCGGTGAACGCCTCGCGCACGGCGTCGAGCGTCTGCTGGTGCTGGTCGATCCGGTACGCGACGGCCATGGGCCCGCTTCAGAAAAGGGTGACGTCTCCAGTATCGGCCGCCGGCGCCGGCACCTTCACCATTTGCCGGAACCGCTGCTCCGCCGCGAGCGCGTCGGCCGCGGCCTCGGGGTCCACGATCCGCACCCAGGTCTCGCCCGTGACCGAATCGAACGCGACGTCGAGCGCTTTATCGCCGCCGAGACGCTCGGTGAGGCATTTCAACCCCTCGATCTCGAGGAACCGGCGGATGAAGGCGATGTTGCGCTGCGCGACGTTCTCGCGCGGGTTGGCGACCTTGAGGACCGAGGATCCCCCGAAGACCTTGGCGACGATGCGTCGCCGGTCGGCCCCCGCCTGCATCAGCTTGTTGATGAGCAGCTCCATGGCGTGAACGCCATAGCGTGCCGGCGTGTCGTCGTCCACGCCGTCAGGGAGGAGGAAGTGGTTCATCCCCCCGACTTTCGCGATAGGGTCATACAGGCACGCGGCGATGCACGAACCCAGCGTGGTACGGATGATGGTCCGCTGCGTCGCCACGTGCACGGCGCCCACGATGATGCGTATGGAGGGGATGTCGGACTGGTCGGTGGCGCGGTCCGCGAATCCCGTCGCGCCGCGCACGGTCGGCGAGCGCCGGTCGGTACGCTCCCGGGTCATCGGCGGCGGCGCGTCCGTCACGGGGCGCGCGATGGCCGAGCGCCGTGCCGGCTTCTCTCCATCAGGGAGCCGACGCCACGTGGTGTGCCCGAGCGGCTCGAGCGGCAGATCGGGACCGATGAGCGCCTCGGAATGGCCGAGGAAGAGCCGTCCGTCATTGCGCAGCGCGCCGGAAAGGCGCGTGAAGAGCCGGGCGCGCGTCTCAGCGTCGAAGTAGATGACGACGTTGCGACAGAAGATGATGTCGAACTGCGGTCCGTCGTCCCACTGGTCGTGCACGAGGTTCAGCGGCGCGAAGGTGACGAGGGGTCGCAGGACGGGCGCGATGGCCGCGGTGCCCGTGTGCTCCCCCACGCCGCGCAGCAGGAACGCTTTGCGCCGGCGCTCCTGCAGCCCCTCGAGGATGTGCGTCTCGTACACGCCGCGACGCGCCCGGTCGAGCACGTCGGTGTCGATGTCGGTCGCGAGCACACGAACGCGTGCCGCGTCGCGTCCGAGCGCCTCGCTCGCGACCATGGCGATCGTCCAGGGCTCCTCGCCCGTGGAACAGGCGGAGCTCCAGATGCGGATCGGCCGACGGTCGCTCCGGCGGTCGGCGAACCACTCGGCGAGCGTGTGGAAGTGGTGCGCCTCGCGGAAAAAGCTCGTCTTGTTCGTCGTGAGGGCGTTGATGAAACCCTGCCACTCGCCCGTGCCCGGCGGCGTGGCTTCGATGAGCGCGCGATACTCCGCAAAGCCCGCGAGCGAGAGCGCGCGTACGCGGCGCGCCAGGCGGCTCGAGACGAGCTCGCGTTTCTCCTCCGACATCGAGATGCCGGCGCCGTCGTAGATCAGGCGCCGGAACGCGCTCAGGTCCTCGGGTGAGAGCGCGAGGGCGTGCCCGGCCGCGCGAACGCTCCTGCCGGTCGTTTCCGTCATGCGGACTCAGTACTGCTCGAAGCCATCGCCCAACTCCACGTCAGAGGGCATCGGGGCGTCGAGCAG
>CAIRBD010000079.1 GCA_903876745.1 uncultured Gemmatimonadota bacterium | reverse complement strand
CTACACGCGTATATTACTCAGTACTGAGATATCTGTCAAGGGCGGCAACCCTACACCGGGTACTTCGCCGCCAGGCGCCGCATCGTGTTCACGTTGCGGAACGTGGCCGCCCGCCCGGTCAGCTTCTCGAACGCGACGTTCGAGAACTTCGAGTCGGCCTGCCCGAGGACGCACTTCCACCACACCTCGCGGCCGCGCACGTGGAAGTCATCCATCTCGGTGCGCAGCGACATCAGCGCCTTCGCCCCCGCCGCCGGCATCGGCGCGGCCAGCAACCCCACGTTCAGCGAGCGCGCCGCGGCGACGTCCGCCGCACTCCACGGTTCGTACGCGGCGATCTCCGCCACCTCGCCGGTGCTGCGCACGAAGGTGCGTACCTCGTAGCCGAGTGCCGCGCGCAACTGCTTCTCGATCCGCGGTTCGAGCGTGGCCGCTTTCGCCGACGACGTGAAGATCACGTTGCCGCTGGCGATGAACGTCTCCACATCGTCGAGCGCCATCGCCTCGAACAGCGCCTTGAGCTGCGTCATCTTCACCACGTGGCCGCCCACGTTGATGGCGCGGAGGAAGGCGACCAGGCGCGGCACCGCTAGCGCATCCGCTCGAGCCACCGCGCCACGCCGTCGATCGCGGCGAGCGAGCGGTCGGTGGTGTGGGCGTGCGCGGCGCGCAGCGAGCGCGAGCCCTCGATGTTCACGCGCCGCGCGATGCCGCGCTGCAGCGCCGTCCACGCGCGGCGCGGCGGTTCGACGGCCTCCACGGTGTCGTGCGCCGTGCGCGCGTCGCGCCGCCATCCGCCCGAGGCGAGATACCCGGCCACGCGCGCATGCAGCACCTGCGCGTCGTGCAGGTCGCCGAACACGCCCTGCAGCATGGCGAGCCGCCGCCCGTGCGTATGCGCCGCCCGCGAGACGTCGTCGAGCGTCTCGAGCAGGTAGCGCATCCGTTTCACCTCGATGCGCGCCGCGTGCACCACGTCGAGCTGGTCGCGCGTGGTGATGGCGGTGATCGCCTCCGTGACGCACGCGCGGTGCGCCCGCAGCATCGGCGCCATCGCGGATGCGAGCGACGGTTCGCGCACGGGCGCGTCGACGTCCACATCCAGCACATAGTGCTTCAACTGCGATTCAAGACGCGCCGTCAGCTTCGGCAGCTCCTCGGCCACGGCGCGCGCGAGTTTCCGGCGCGCCACACCGTACGAACGCACGTCGCGCGCGTCGAGGGCGCGCGCGGCCTCGAGCGCGAGCGGCGGCGTGCTGGCGGGGAGGGCGCGCAGCCAGTGCGACTGCACCTCGAGATCACGCGCACGACCGGCGATCTGCGCGAGACGGCGCAGACGGCGTTCGGTGCCGCGCTTCACGGTGTCGTCGAGGTACGGATGAAAGGCGCGCAGCCAGCTGCGCAGTCGACGGAGCGCGACGCGCAGGTCGTGCACCGCCTCCGGATCGGCGGCGTACCGATCGTCCGGCAGCACCGCGGGCGCTTCGCCCGACATCGTTGCGAGTTCGGCCGTGAACGAGATGGCCGCCTCCGCCGCGTCTTCGGCGGCGGTGATGCGGGCCGCCTGATCGACGACGCGCTGCAGCCGCTGGCGCGCCACGAACCGCACGGCCTGCCGCGCGGGCAGATGGAGCGATTCCCTCGTCAGCGGAGCGTTGGCCACGGCGCCTCGGGCGAGCGGCGGGCGCGGGCGCCG
>CAIRBD010000078.1 GCA_903876745.1 uncultured Gemmatimonadota bacterium | reverse complement strand
CTGCGCATCCACGGCCACGACCTCGACACGCTCCGCGCGCTCGCCGGACAGCTCGAGCAGATCATCGAACGCACGCAGGGCACGCGGACCATCACCAATCCGCTGCGGGTGAACCGCACCGACTTCCGCCTCGACGTGGACCACGCCAAGGCCGGTCTGCTCGGCGTGCCGACGGTGGAGATCGACCGCACTGTACGGCTCGGCATCGCCGGACTCGCCGCCGGCCGGCTCCGCGACAACGACGGCCAGGAGTACGACGTGACGGTGCGGCTGCCGCGCGGCGATCGCCAGACCGTGGACGCACTCGAGAAGACCTACGTGACGTCGGTGACCGGAAACCTCGTGCCGCTCGGCCAGCTTGCCGGGCTCAAGTTCGAGAGCTCACCGCCCGTGATCCAGCACTACGACGGTGACCGGTCGGTGACCGTGACCTCGCAGGTGCGCACGGGCTACAACACCGACCGCGTCACCACGGAAATCCTCGACAAGCTGCGCACGTGGAAGCTGCCGAACGGCTACCGCTGGGTCGCCGCCGGCGAGGTGGAGAGCCGCAAGCGCAGCTTCGGCGGCCTCGGCACGGCGATCCTCGTCGCCATCTTCGGCATCCTCGCCATCCTCGTGCTCGAGTTCAAGACCTTCCGCGGCATGCTCGTCGTGGCGAGCGTGATCCCGCTCGGTGTGGTGGGCGGACTCGTCGCGCTGCTGGCCAGCGGCTACACGCTGAGCTTCACCGCGTTGATCGGGTTCGTCGCGCTGGTGGGCATCGAGATCAAGAACTCGATCCTGCTCGTGGACTTCACGAACCAGCTGCGCGCCAAGGGCGCGGCACTCGACGACGCGATCGAGCAGGCGGGCAAGATCCGGTTCCTCCCGGTCGTGCTCACGACGTGTACGGCCATCGGCGGGCTGCTGCCGCTGGCGATGCAGGGGTCGGGGCTCTACTCGCCGATGGCGCTCGTCATCATCGGCGGACTGTTGAGCTCCACGCTGCTCTCGCGGCTCGTGACGCCGGTGATGTACAAACTCCTGCCGCCGACGATGGGGGAGCAGGAGTGACGTGGTGAGGTCCGTTGGGCGCGGGCCCGGCGCACGCGTCAGTCGATGGTAGCGCCGCAGGCGGTCGATGCGGGGATCGCCTTCTTCTGCAACCGCCACACGCCGTTCGTGTCGCGCGAGGCGAGTCCCGTCGTGCCGCGGCACGCGACCGGCTTCGCGCGCACTACATCGTAGAAGAAGTCGTACAGTGCCGCCCCCGAGAGCCGCATCGCGTGGTGCAGGTCCACCATCGCGGGCCACCCTGAGGCCGCGCGCTGCGCTTGCGTCACGTCCACCACCTCCACGCCGGCCGCACTCAGGAAGCGGGCCGTGCCCACCTGACCCAGGCGCGGCGCATGGTTCACGAGGCGTGAGAGGGCGAGCATCCTGTCGCTGCTCGAGGCGTACACCACGCGCCGCGCGGCGATCGGCGCCATGGCCGGCGCGATGGAATCGCGGAACCAGAGCGCGTTGATGTCGGCCGCGAAGAACGCGACGGCGCGCAGTGGTTGCAGCAGGAGCGCATCGCGTTCCGGCGACCGCGCGCGCAGCGCCTCACCCACGAGCTGCGCCCCCATGCTGTGCCCCACAACGGTGAGTGCGCCCGGACGCACGGCCTCGCGCACCACCGCGAGCGCGGCCCGGAAGGCATCGCCGCTCTGCTTCGCGGCCGTCGAGTCGTCGCGGTAGGCGTGCGAGATCAGCATGCGCGGCGTGGGCCACGTCGCGAGCGCCGTATGCGCCGGCCACGAGAAGAGGATGAACGGCCCGCCGTATCCGGCCCGGTGTGCGATCTCGGAACCCTGCGACAGCGCGCGGCCGAATGAGGTGGCATAGCCGTGCACGAACAGCACGGCGCCCTCATCGCGTGCCTCCGCCCGCGCATCCGACGCGGCGACGCGACGCACGAACTCGCTCCGGGAAAGCCGCACCGAGTCGCCGCGTTGCGCATGGACGCGGCCGAGGAGCCGCTCCGGCATGCCGGCGCCACGCGCATCGATGAACCGCATCACCACGTAGCCGAACTCGAGCGAGTCGGCGGCCGTGCGCGTCATGCGTCCGCTCCGGCGCGCGCGATTCGTGATGTACCACGTGGTATCCGCGACCGTATCCGCCCGTGCCGCGCTGGGCGTGGCGCCGCCGTGTACCGCGAGCACGAGAGGGAGGAGCAGCCGGCAGATCATGCGTTCCTTACGAGACGGTCTTGGTCTTTCGTTTCAGGAAATCCATGAGGATGAACTGCCCGAGGGTCATCGTGTTGGTGAAATACGCGCGCCCCCGCGTGATGCCCGATACCATCTTCACGAACTCGATCAGCGCGCGATCGCGGGCCAACATGAATGTATTCACCACGATCCCCGCTCTTCGGCAGTCCGTAACCTCTCGGAGCGTCGCGTCCAGGACGTGCGCATCGAGTCCCATCGAGTTCTTGTAGATCCGCCCGTCCGGCATCGTCAGCGCGCTCGGCTTGCCGTCGGTGATCATCACGATCTGCCGCATGTCCTTCTTTTGTCCCATCAGCAGACGCTTCGCGAGCTTCAGTCCTTCGGCGGTGTTTGTGTGGTACGGGCCTACCTGCGCACCGGCGAGCGCCGCCAGCGGGATCTCCTCCGCGGAATCGTGGAAGAGCACCACTTTCAGAGTATCGGAAGGGAACTGCGTCTGGATCAGGTGCGTCAGCGCGAGCGCGACCTTCTTGGCCGGCGTGAACCGGTCTTCGCCGTAGAGGATCATCGAGTGCGAACAGTCGAGCAT
>CAIRBD010000077.1 GCA_903876745.1 uncultured Gemmatimonadota bacterium | reverse complement strand
CGGCGAGGCGCCGAGCACGTGCCCCGCCGACTGCCCCGGTTGCGGCGACGGCATCTGCACGCCCGGCGAAGGCTGCCCGGCGGATTGTGCTGCCAAATGCGGCAATTGCGAGTGCGAGGCCGGCGAGACCACGGCCAGCTGCCCGAATGACTGCGTGACGTGCGGCGACGGCTTGTGCAGCTCTTGCCTGGCGCTCGAGAGCGCCCAGACCTGCGCGGCGGACTGCAAGCGCTGAGGGGCTAGAACACCAAACCGCTAACGACCAGCCTCACACATCACCTTCTGCAATGCCATGAGGTTGGCGACGGCGGCCGCCCGCCTGGTGTCGAGCGTGTTCTTGCGCTCGCCCTTGTACCTCGCCCGATGGCCCTGAATCCGCGCGATACGCGCCAGTCCATGCTCGACATCGACGCGTTGTCGCAGGGTTGCGCGCTCGACCGGATCGCGCCGCTCAGCTCGCAGACGCTGCAGCAGCGCCTCGTGCGGATGAATGGCGATTGTTCGCCCGCTTTTCCCCGCAGTGCAGCGCGCTTGCAGGGCGCAGGTCGCGCAGGCGCGGCCGAAGTTCGCCAGGCGGTGCACTCCTTTGGCTTGCACCGTTTGCCCACCGGGACAGCGCACAAGCCCCGTTTCGACATCGATATCGAAGTCTTCCTTGGTGAATCGCCCGCGATTGCGGCTCGGCCACGGCTTGCAGCGCACGCGGCGACCGCCGCGGTCGAGCTCGGCCACCGCCGGCGCGCCCAGATAGCCGCGGTCGATGAACAGCTCGGACAAATCCCCATGTCGTGCGATGTCTTGCAGCAGCACGCCCGTCGCTTCGTGCTCGGCTCGATTGGCCGGCAGCACCACCGCCCCGGCGATCATCCGCGTGCCCAGCAGCCGCGCGATGTGTCGCTTGTAGCCGTTGAAAGTCTTGGACTTGCTCTTGCGCCCGTGCCGCATCGCCCGGTCGCCCAGCGACGGCATCCGGTCGCGCGCCGTGCCCGGCGTGATGCGCGGCCCGCCGCCGTCCGGGTCGGGCTCCGTGTCCTGCTCAATCACGCGCTGAAGGTCAGCAAGTGCCTGATCCAAAGGCGGTTGCTTGGCCGTGTCTCCGGCGCGCGCCGCCACCCACGAGCGCAGTCGCGAAGCTTCATTCACCATCCGTTCCAAGCCCTTGCGCCGCTCGTGCGGGTCGTCCCAGTCCAGGTCCAGCGCGACCTTGACGCTCGAACCGCCGACCACCGTCAACTGGTTCTCGGCGACGATGGTTTCCACAGGCACGGACGTGACTTGGCTTACCGCCTCGACCAGATGACGCATCGCGCGGCCAATCAAGTTCCAGGTGTCCTCGACCCGGCCGGCACCCAGCAGCGGCGACGAATCCAGCGCGGCCTTGAGCACCTGCCAGCCAAAACCGCCTTGCTTCTTCGCCAGTTCCACCGTGCGGTCGACAAGCCTTCGGTCAAGGTCGTGGGCGATCATCCGCTCGCGAAACCGCGGCAGGCTGCCCTGGCCAAACGGCGCGTCGTCGTCGCCAAGCGTGCCGAGCACCAGCTTCCAGCGCGCGTCCATCTCTGCACACAGCACGGCGTCGGCATCGGAAGTCTGCGTGTACGCTTGCAAAAGCGTGACCATCGCGAGCATCGCCGGCGGCAGCGGCTCCTGCCCGCGTGGCTTGTAGCCCGCAAGCTCCAACTCGGCCTGGAACGCCTCGTCGAAGAGCTCGCCACGGATCTCACGCAGGAAGGCAAAGAGCCGACCTGTACGCTCCAACCGCTTGATGATCTTAGATTCCGGCTTGGACAACTCGTTCGCGAATGACCACCGCATCGGCCACCTCCTGGCCGCGCAGTAGATCATTTCAGGATCTGGCTGTCGATCCCTTGAGTTGGGTGAACTGAGGGCGTTTCGCGGATCGGTGTTCTAGCGCCGCACTTCCAGCCCGAGATTCAGGCTCGTCGCTTGCGTCTCACCGTTCTGGCTCGTCGTCGGCAGGATGTACTCGAAGCCCACGGTCAGCCCGAGCCAGTTCGTCAGCGGGTAGTT
>CAIRBD010000076.1 GCA_903876745.1 uncultured Gemmatimonadota bacterium | reverse complement strand
GGGCCGCCGTGGATGTAGAGCACGAGCGGGTACTTCTTGCCGGCGGTGTACCCGAACGGCTTCATGAGCCAGCCTTCGATGGTGCGACCGCCCACGCTCTCGTAGGTGAAGCGATCGGCGTCGCTCCAGGCGATCTCCTCGCCGAGGCGCACGTTGAAGCTGGTGGCGCGGTGTTCGTTCTTGCCGTCCCAGTCGGCGATGAACAGTTCGGTGGGCTTGGTGGGGCTCGTCGCGACGTAGGCGACGAGTTTCATCTTCTCGTCGAAGCTCCAGCCGCGCATCTCGCGGCGGCCGCCGACGACTTCGCGCATCTTCGCCGTCTTGGGCGTGACGACGAACATCGCCGTGCGGCCGCCGATGACAGCGCTCATCGCGATCTCGCCGTTGGGGAGCCACGCCGTGGTGGCGGGCTCGTACTGCCATCCTTCCGTGAGGTTCTGCGGCGCGCCGCCGGCGATGTCGATGGCCATGAGCACGGCGTTCTTGGTGCGCGACGGGCGCGAGACGAAGGAGATGCGCTTGGAGTCGGGGGACCACTGCACGTCGGACTCGTCGCCCTGGAGCGAGAGCACTTTGCGGGGCTCCCCGCCCGAGGCGGGCATGACGTAGACGTCGTTGTCGTTGCGCGGCGCCTCGTCGCGCATGCGATCGAACGGCAGCTTGCTGAGCGAGTCGTTGATCGCGGTGACGAGCGAGTCGCTGCGGCCCTGCGCATCGGCGACGAAGGCGATCCACTTGCCGTCGGGGGAGATGGAGACGTCGCGGTGCGAGTAGGCGGTGGCGGTGAGCGCCGTCCGATGACCGGTGGCGCGTGCGAACGTGATGATCTGCTGCGCGCGCGGGCGCACCGGCGCGCTCGCCGAGTTCGGCACGAAGCCGACGCCGTTGGCTTTGTACGGGAAGTTGACGATGTGGCGTCCATCGAAGCGCGCCTGATCGACGGGCTTGGTGATGGAGCCGAACGGCGGCGTGTTCATGCCGCCCGCCCCGCGTCCGCCTTCGGGTACGGCACCCGGGAAACCGCCCCGACCACCGCGACCGCCGGCCGCGGCGTTCGGGCTCGTATCGGCGGCAGCGTAGACGATGACCGCGTGGTCCCTGGTCATGGACCCTACGGGCTCCGGATTCTCCGGCTGGAACGCTTCCCCGCCCGGCTCATCGAGGCGCAGCGCCCAGTTCGCGCCGCGACCGCCGGGGCGCGTGGAGTTGAAGAACAACAGCTTGCCGTCCCAACTCCAGCGGGGATTCGAGCTCTCGTACCCGGGGGAGGTCCAGCGCACCGGCTCGCCGCCGGTCGTCGGGACGACCCACACTTCGGAGTGCCGCTTGTTCTCGCGCTCGACGACCGTGGTGAGCGTGAAGGCCACGCGCTTTCCATCGGGAGACATGGCGGGCGTGCTCAGGGTCTGCACGCGGTGCCAGTCATTGGGCTGCATGGCGTGCGGCGCGGCCGCCTGCTGGGCGATGGCGAGCGCGGGAACACACGCGAACGAAAGGCGGGATGTGATCGAGGCGAGACGCATGGGGCCGACATCTCCAACGAGGGATGGACGGGGAGCGGGCGCGAGAGAATGTAGTCCGG
>CAIRBD010000075.1 GCA_903876745.1 uncultured Gemmatimonadota bacterium | reverse complement strand
GGTGATTCCAGCGCGCGACACCCCCGCCGCGCGCGACGGGAGCAGCACGCGGAACTCCGTGCCCCGGCCCACTTCACTCGTCGCGAACACGTAGCCGCCCGCCCCCTGGATGATGCCGTACACGGTGGAGAGTCCGAGTCCGGTACCCTTGCCGAGCCCCTTGGTGGTGAAGAACGGCTCGAAGGCGCGTGAGAGCACGTCGGGCGGCATCCCGCCGCCGTTGTCCGCGACGTGCATCTCCACATACTCGCCGGGCGGCACACCCACATCCTGCGCTTCCTTCGCGTCGACCGCGCGATGCCGCACGTCGATGACGAGGTCGCCGCCGTCGGGCATCGCGTCACGCGCGTTGACGGCGAGGTTCAACAGCACCTGCACGAGCTGCCCGCGATCGGCGAACACCGTCGCGGGCCGTGGCTCCGTGCGGATGGAGAGCCGGATACGCTCGCTCAGCAGACGACGGAGCAGCACCTCGACGCCGCGCACCACCTCACCCACGTCCAACGTCTCTTCGTTCACCACCTGTTTGCGACTGAAGGCGAGGAGCTGGTTGGTGACGATGGACGCGTGGTCGGCAGCGCGCAGCACCTCGCCGATGTCGGCACGCATCTCCTGCAGGCCGCTGACGGACGGCGACGATTCGAGCTGCTGTGCGCGCTCCTCGGCGAGACGGCTGAATCCGATGATGGCCGTGAGCAGATTGTTGAAGTCGTGCGCGATGCCGCCCGCGAGCGTGCCCATCGCCTCCATCTTCTGGCTGTGGAGCAGCTGTTCCTCGCGTGACTTGAGGGCGAGTTCCGCTCTTTCGCGTTCGGCCACCTCGTGCCGCAGTTCCGTGTTGGCGAGCACGAGGTCGCGGGTGCGCGCATCCACGGCACGGCGCAGCTGCTCCTCGCGCCCGACCATGGCGAACGTCACCCACGCGAGCATCAGGGCGATCAGCACGCTGGCGATCTGCAACGGCCGGAGCGCAGGGGCCGCGGCCGACCGCCACCCACCGACCGGCGCCGCGAGCAGTGCCCAGTCACCGCCGCGCGCCTGGATCGTGATTCGCACGGGATCGGCCGGCCGTGGGCCCCGCCACGGCTTGACGACGGAGTCCAGTTTGTCGAGCATCGCGAGCTCGAGCCCTTCGAGCGGCGCGTCGAGACTCGCCACCGCGAGGAGTGAATCGAAGTCGATCACCAGGGCAGCGACGTCCGGACTCCCCGGGAAGTGGCCGCTGAGATGCTGTCGCACGACGACGCCCCGGGTTCCCTGGATCGTCGGCCGCGGTTCGGAGACGGAGAGCCCACCCGGGGACGGCACGGCGCGCACGCGATCGGCGGTACTCAGGAGCCGACCGATGTCGAAGTGCAACACCCGTTCGTTGCCCTTGAGGGGGTACACCCATTCGACGCGCTCCGTGCGCTGGAGCTCGAGCGAACGAACACCGCTCGCGCCCTTGAGCAGTCCCGACGCGAACACGGGGAAGTTCTGATCGACCTGCGCGACGCTCCGCGCGGTGTCGATGAACGCCTTCAGTTCGGTGACGCGTTCGATGCGGCGGTCGAGTCCCACGGCGAAGAAATGCGCGTGCGGCTGCAACCGGGCGGCAACCTCCGTCTTCGCTTCTTCGATGACACGACGCTCGATGCGCTGCCCGAGCATCCAGGCGCCGGCCAGAAACGCCGCGGCCACGCCGCCCGCCCAGAGGAACCGCACCGCGCCGGACGAGCGCCAGCGAGGACGGGCGACGGGGGCCGTCACCTAACCCACCCGGAACAGTTCGAGGGCGCGCGCGTAGCGCTTGCGCAGCACGTCGTGGAACGGCTTGTGCACCTTCTGCGAGAGTGCGGGATCGGCGGCGAGCAACTCGGCGGCCGCCACGCGCGCCACCTCGTTCAACACCTCATCGCGGATGGGATCGGCCACCGTGAACGTCGCCTCGCCGTGCTGCCGTTCCCCGAAGAGGTCGCCCATGCCGCGCAATTGCAGGTCGGCCCGCGCGATCTCAAAGCCGTCCTCGGTGTCGACGAAGATATCGAGGCGACCGGCCGTCTCCGGGCTCACGTCGCCGAGCAGGATGCAGAACGACTCGGCGGCGCCGCGCCCCACGCGGCCGCGCAGCTGGTGCAGTTGAGAGAGTCCGAAACGCTCCGGGTGCTCGATGAGCATCACCGTGGCGTTCGCGACGTCGATCCCCACTTCGATCACCGTGGTCGCGACGAGCACGTCGATCTCGCCGTCGCGGAACCGGCGCATCGTCGCGTCCTTCTCGTCCGATGCCTGGCGGCCGTGCAGCAACGCCACGCGGCGATGCGCGAAGGGGCCGGTGCGCAGTTCGTCGAACGCCTGCGTGGCCGCACGCAGCTCGAGCTTGTCGCTCTCCTCGATGATCGGGAGCACCACGTACACCTGCCGTCCGGCCACGAGCTGCGTCTCGAGGAACTCGTAGACTTTCGCGCGCCCCTTCTCCGGGCGGCGCGCCGTCGTCACGGGCTGACGGCCCGGCGGGCGCTCGTCGAGCACGCTCACGTCGAGGTCGCCGTAGAGCGTGAGCGCGAGCGAGCGCGGGATGGGGGTGGCGGACATCAGCAGCACGTCCGGTCGCGCGCCTTTCTTGCCGAGGGCGCTGCGCTGCTCCACGCCGAAGCGATGCTGTTCATCGACGATCGCGAGTCCGAGTCGCGCAAACTGCGTGTCCTCCTGAACCAGCGCGTGCGTTCCCACGGCGAGCACGGGCGCTTCGCCCGCGAGCAGCGTCGCGGCTTCGCGACGCGCCTTCGCGCCCAGACTCCCGGTCACGAGCACCGGCGCGAGGCCGAGCGGCGCGAGCATCGTGCCGAAAGTACGCGCATGCTGTTCGGCGAGCAACTCGGTGGGCGCCATCATCGCGGCGGAGTACCCGTTCTCCATCGCGAGCAGCGCCGCAAAGAGCGCGACGACGGTCTTGCCGCTTCCCACATCGCCCTGCAGCAGGCGGTGCATGCGCCGGTCGCTGCACATGTCGGCGACGATCTCGCGCGTCGCGCGCACCTGCGCGCCGGTGAGCTCGAACGGCAGCGACGCCTTGAGTTTCGACGTGAGGTCGCGCCGGTTCGTGAAGGTGATGCCGGCGCGGGCCTCGCGCGCGAGCGCCTTGGCGCGCGCCTGCAGCACGTGCACGCACAGCAGCTCCTCGAAGGCGAGCCGCGCCCGCCCGCGGTGCGCTTCCTCCAGCGACACGGGGCGATGCACCATCCGCAGCGCCTCCGGCAGCGGCGGTACGCCGGCCCGCGCGATCACTTCGGCCGGCAGATGCTCCGTGTACAGCGGGAGGTAGTCGTCGAGATGCTTCTCGATGAGCGTGCGGATCTGCTTGAACGAGAAGCCGTCGGTGGCGGGGTACACGGAGAGCACGCGCCCTTCGGCGGTGCCTCCCTCGTCGGCGCCGAGGTTGATGTACTCGCGCGGCACGAGCTGGCGGCCGTGGAAGAACCGCACGGGCCCCGTGAGCAGCAGCACGTCGTCCTTCTTGATGGTGCGGTCGAGAAAGGGCTGCCCGGGCCACGAGGCCTCGATGAGCCCGCTCGCGTCCTGCACCACCGCCTGGAACACACGCAGCCCTTTGCGCGTGGGGAGCACACCCTTCGAGACGACCGTGCCGATGATGGTGGCGTCGTCGCCGATGCGCAGCTTCGCGATGGGCGCGACGGTGCTCGCGTCCTCGTAGCGATGCGGGATGTGCAGGAACAGGTCGCGCGCCGTGAAGATCCCGAGCCGGCGCAGGGCGTCGGCACGGGCGGGCCCCACGCCGCTCAGGTAGGTGACGGCGGTGTCGAGCGAGCGGCCGGGCCCGCGCGCGGCGCTCACGCCTCGAGCAGCTCCCGGGCGAACTGCGCGGGATCGAACACCGCGAGGTCGTCGGCCTGCTC
>CAIRBD010000074.1 GCA_903876745.1 uncultured Gemmatimonadota bacterium | reverse complement strand
CGTGAATCCGACGATGACCGGGGCGGGGATGAACTTGATCGCGCCACCGAGCTTCGCGAGGCCGAGCGCGATGAGGATCACGCCGGCCATGATCGTCGCGACCGTCAGTCCATCCACGCCGTACTTCTGCACGATGCCGTACACGATCACCACGAAAGCGCCGGTCGGACCGCCGATCTGCACGCGCGAACCGCCGAGTACGGAGATCAGGAAGCCGGCGATGATCGCGGTGTAAAGTCCCGCCTTCGGGCTCAGCCCGCTCGCCACCGCGAACGCGATCGCCAGCGGCAGCGCCACGATCCCGACGATCACGCCGGCCGTCGCGTCGGCCACGAACTGCGGCCGATCGTAGGCGCGCAGGGTCGAGACGATCTTCGGTACGAGCATCAGTCCTCTGTATTGTTGCGGCGTTCGCGTTTCTTGCCCGACTGCTTGCGCTTCGACGTCAGGCGCTTCTCGACGGATGACCGCGTGGGTTTCGTGCGTTTGCGCGCCTTCTTCACGGCGATGCCGCGCCGCACGAGCTCGGCGAGCCGCTCCTCGGCGAGCGCGCGGTTCTGGCGCTGGCTCCGGGTGTCGCTCGCCACCACGCGGAGCAGCCCCTCCGCGCTGATGCGCGATGCGAGTGTGGTGATCAGCCGCGCCCGCTGTGCGCCGTTCAGCACCGGGGAGGTGCGCGCGTTCCACGCGATCTCGACGCGCGTCGACGACGTGTTCACGTGCTGCCCGCCCGGCCCACTGCTTCGGGAGGCGCGGACGTCGAGCTCACGCCACGGGATCCAGAGCCCCGGCTGCACGAGCAGCCCAGGCTCTTCCACCATCGGTTCGGTTGTCTGGTCGTCTGCGTATTCCATTGCCCATGCTCTTGCAATATGCAATACTTTTCACGACTATGTAAGCGACGCGTTCTGCAATACCGACAGAGGGCCCGTGCCGCCACGCCTTTCTCGCGCTGATAAACGATGGCAGGCCGTCATCGCCCCGGCGCGATTCATCCGGTGGATCTATGTCGCGCGACTGTCGATCGCGTCGGCCATCTTCATCGCCGCCATCAGTTCATGGCTGATCGCCGAGCCGGAGAAGACCCGCCTCGCCGCCCTCACCTTCGTGGGCGCGCTGTTCTTCACGGGCCTCTCCTTCTTCTGGACGGAAACTAAGCGGAAACCCCTCTCCGAGGCGTTTCTCTATACCCAGCTGATCGTCGACCTCGCCGTCGTCACCTCCGTCGTACACCTCACCGGCGGCGACCGGTCGGGCTTCGCTGCGCTCTACATCCTCGTGAACGCCGGGGCCGCGCTCCTCTTCCCGATCGGCGGCGCGCTCCTCATCGCCCTCCTCGGTATCGTCGTGTATCTCGCCGACGCGCTGACGGTGTCGGGCGGCGTGATCGAGTCGGAGTTCTGGCTGCAGCTCGGCGTCTTCTCGTCGGTCGCGATCATCACGGCGTACATCAGCGCGCGGCTGCGCGAGGCGGGGCAGGGCACCGAACGGCTCGCCGCCGAGTTGCAGAGCGTGAGGCTGCGCGAGAAGGACATCCTCGCGAACATCCGCAGCGGCATCATCACCGTGGACGACGTCGGCGGTCTGCTCTTCGCCAACCCGACCGCGTCGGAACTCGTGGGGTTCGACCTCGAGCCGTGGATCGGAACACCCGTGCTCACGGCGATCCGACAGACCGCGCCGGTGCTCTCGGATGCACTCGGGCAGGCGATCCTGAGTCACTCCCCGACGTCACGCACCGAGGGGGTCGTCGAGCGCGATGCGCGCCGCTTCCCGCTCGGTGTCACCACCACCTCGTCCGACGGCGACGGGGTGCACGTGCCGCGCACGACGACGGCGATCTTTCAGGACATCTCCGACCAGAAACGCCTCGAGCAGCTGAACCTCCGGGCGCAGCGCCTCGAGGCCGTCGCGGAACTCTCGGCCTCGCTCGCGCACGAGATCAAGAATCCGCTCGCGTCCATCCGCAGCGCCGTGGAACAGATGTCGCGACGCCCCGCGGCCACCGAGGACGAGCGCACGCTCGGCAATCTCATCGTGCGCGAGAGCGACCGGCTCTCCCGCCTGCTCTCGGAGTTCCTCGACTTCGCCCGCGTGCGCGTCACACGGCGCGAGCCGGTGGACGTGGGCGCCGTCGTGCGTGGCGCGGCGGCCATCGCCGCGCAGCACCCCGGATGCGCCGAGGGCGCCGCGCTGGAACTCTCCGTGCCGCCATCGCCCATCGTCGTCCTCGGCGACGACGATCTGCTGCATCGGGCCTTCTTCAATCTCGTGCTGAATGCGCTGCAGGCCACGCGCGTCGGCACGCGCGTGCGTGTGACCGTCGCCATCGCGTCGCCCACCGCGATACCGCGCGGTGTGCTGTTCGCCGGCGGTGCGGTCTCGGTCGAGGTGCAGGACGAGGGGTTCGGTATCCCCGACGAAGTCTCCGACCGACTGTTCGAGCCCTTCACCACCACCAAGGCCGGTGGTACCGGCCTCGGGTTGGCCATCACCCACCGCGCCATCGAGGCGCACCGGGGCATCGTTCTCGTCGACAGCGGGTCGCACGGCACACGGATGACCGTGTTCCTGCCGCTTGCCGCCGACGGCGGAGATCCAACGTGACCGACACCCCAGCCACCGTCCGTCCCTCCGTCCTCGTCATCGACGACGAGTCCGGGATCCTCGAGACCCTCGAGATCCTGCTGCGCAACGAGGGGTTCGCGCCGCATGTCGCCCTCGGGGGGCGCGCCGGACTCGAGAAGATCGCCACCGTCTCGCCCGACATCGTGCTCACCGACGTGCGCATGCCGCAGGTCGGCGGCGTGGAAGTCCTCGCCGCGGCGCGCGCCAACGATCCCGACACGCCGGTCATCCTGATGACCGCGCAGGCCACGCTGCAGTCCGCGATGCAGGCCGTGAACGAGGGCGCGTTCTACTACATCCAGAAGCCGTTCCGCAACGACGAACTCGTGGCGATCCTCCGCCGCGCCGCCGAACACCGCTCGCTGCGCGTCGAGAACACCACCCTCAAGCGGGAGATCCGCAAGCGCGATCGCACCACCACAGGCGCGCCCATCGGCAACAATCGGAAGTGGCTCGAGGTGCTGCGGCTCGCCGAGGCCGTCGCTCCCACCGAAAGCACGGTGCTCGTGATGGGGGAGTCCGGCACGGGCAAGGAGGTCGTCGCGCGGTACGTGCACGATCTCTCGGCCCGCAGCGCGGGTCCCTTCCTCTCCATCAACTGCGGCGCCCTGCCCGAAGGGCTCCTCGAGAGCGAACTGTTCGGCCACGTGAAGGGATCGTTCACCGGCGCCGTGCGTGACAAGAGCGGCCTCTTCACGGCGGCCGCCGGCGGTACGTTCTTCCTCGACGAGATCGGCGAGACGACACCCGCCACGCAAGTGAAGCTCCTGCGCGTGCTCCAGCACCGTGAAGTCATCCCGGTGGGCGCCACCGACGCGCAGCCGATCGACACGCGCATCGTCGCGGCCACCAATCGCGACCTCGAGGAGGAGATCCGCCGCGGCAACTTCCGGCGCGACCTCTTCTACCGCCTCAACGTCATCGCCATCCACCTGCCGCCGTTGCGGCAGCGCACCGACGACATCCCCATCCTCTGCGAGACCTTCCTCGACCGCTCGGCGGCGCAGCGGGGCGAGACTCCCAAGCGCTGCTCCGAGGCGGCGATGGAAGCGCTGCAGGCATACGCATGGCCCGGCAACGTGCGCGAACTCGAGAACGCGCTCGAACGCGCCGTGATCCTCACGGCGGGTGATCGCATCGACCTCTCGACACTCCCGGAGAGCGTCACCGAACGGAAGAGCGAGCCCCTCGTGAGCGACCGTCCCGCGGCGAACCCCACGCTCGACACGATCGAGCGGGCGTACATCCTCTGGGTGCTGCAGAGCGAGCAGGGGAACAAGACGCGCGCCGCCGAGGTGCTCGGGATCGACCCCTCGACGCTGCATCGCAAGCTCTCACGGTTCGGTATGGACGCGTGAACGACGGCGCGCGCGCCGCTCGGCGCGCCGCTCGGCGCGCCGCGCTCGCTCCGGCGGCCACCGCGTTCGTCGTGGGCGCCGTCGCGATGGCGACGGCCGGCACCACGCTCCCCGGCGGTTTCTGGGACGATGGCGTCTACCTCGTGAGCGCGCGCGCCCTCGCCGCGGGCGAGGGCTATCGGTTCATGCATCTCCCCGGCGCCCCGTCTGCGGTGCATTTCCCGCCGCTCTGGCCTGCG
>CAIRBD010000073.1 GCA_903876745.1 uncultured Gemmatimonadota bacterium | reverse complement strand
GTCGAACTTCGCGATCATCACCCAGGACAAGCTGTTCGACATCTACAACAAGGTGTTCGGCATGTTCTTCCTCGTGATGATCTCGCTGAGCTCGGTGGGGCTGCTCGTGGGGGGCGTGGGCGTGGTCGCGATCATGATGATCTCGGTGACCGAGCGCACGCGTGAGATCGGTGTGCGCAAGGCACTCGGTGCGACGCGCGCGATCATCCTCTGGCAGTTCCTCGTGGAGGCGGTCACGCTGACCGCCACGGGCGCGATGATCGGGCTCTTCGTGGGGTGGGCGGTGGCGCTGCTCGTGCGGAGCACCACGCCGATCGCGGCGTCGGTGCCGCCGCTGGCGGTGGTGGCGGCGCTCGGGGCGAGCGCGTTCACGGGGGTGGTGTTCGGGATGCTCCCCGCGGTGCGCGCCTCGCAGCTCGACCCGGTGACGGCGCTGCGGCACGAATAGCGGCGGCGGGCGAAACCTGCCGCCCCGCCCTCGCGTAGGGCCCGCATGCAGTTCTTCGAAGCAGTCCGGCTGGCCCTGCAGACGATCCGCGTCCAGAAGCTGAAGAGCTTCTTCACGCTGCTCGGCGTGTGCATCGGCGTGATGTTCCTCATCGCCGTCGTGAGCATCGTCGAGGGGATGAACCAGTACGTGACGAACGATTTCGCCGGCAAGCTGTTCGGCGTGAACACCTTCACGTTCCGGCGCCTCCCCGACTTCCAGCCCAACAGCACCGACGCGCAGTGGCGCGAGTGGATCCGCCGGCCGCGCATCTACATGCCCGAGGTGCAGCTGGCGCGCGCCGCGCTGCCGCCGGGCGCGCGTTCGGCCGTGGTGAGCGAGAACTTCCTCTACGCGTCGTCGCAGTACGCACGCCCGCGGCAGGTGGATGCGGTCGCCACCGAGAGCGACTACTTCATCATGAAGAAGTTCAACGTCACTTCGGGGCGCGCCTTCGCGCCGCAGGAGGTGTCGGCGGGGAGCCGCGTCGTCGTGATCGGCGTCGACATCTCGTCGCACTTCTTCCCCGGACTCGATCCCGTGGGACGGGAACTGCGCATCCACGGCACGCCGTACACCGTCATCGGCGTCATCGAGAAGCAGGGGACGGTGTTCGGGTTCTCCCTCGACCGGCTCGCGATCGTGCCGTACACCACGCCGCTGCAGCGCTTCCTCCGGCCGCGCGGCGACATCATGGAACTCGACGTGCAGGCGCCCTCGGCCGACCTCGTGAGCGAAGGCATCGAATCCGTGCGTGAGGTGGTGCGCCGGCAGCGACGCCTCGCGCCGGGGCGCGCCGACAACTTCAGCCTCGAAACGCCCGCCGCCGCGCTCGAGTTCTTCGCCTCCATCACGGGGCGCATCCAGACGTTCGGCACGGCGTTGCCCGCCATCGGCCTGCTCGTGGGCGCGATGGTGATCATGAACATCATGCTCGTCGCGGTGGCCGAACGCACGCGCGAGATCGGCATCCGCAAGGCGCTCGGCGCGCGCCGGCGCGACATCATGGCGCAGTTCCTCATCGAGGCGGCCACGTTGAGCGTCGTGGGCGCGGCGATCGGCATCGCACTCGGCATCGCCGCCGCGAAGACGGTCGCGGCGTTCTCGCCGTTGCCTGCGGCGGTAGCGCCGTGGAGCATCGGCGTGGCGCTGCTGCTCGGCGCCGGCGTGGGCATCGCGGCGGGCGCCTACCCCGCGTCGCGCGCGAGCAAGCTCGATCCCATCGCCGCTCTGAGGCAGGAATAGTGCGCATCCTCGATCGCATCCTCATGGCGCTCGAGGGCGTGTTCATCGCCTTCGACGCGATCCGCAGCAACAAAGTGCGCGCCGCGCTCACGATCTCGGGCGTCGCCGTGGGCGTGTTCGTGGTGGTGGCGATGGGCGCCGCCGTGCACGGCATCACGAAGAGTTTCCAGAGCGACATGGACGAGTTCGGCGCGACCACCTTCCAGGTGCGTCGGCAGAACCCCGGGATGAACAGCTGCGACGGCTCCGACGACAGCTGCCCCGACCGCAAGAACCCGGCGCTCTCGATGGATGAATGGCGCGCCATCCAGCGCCTCCCCGAAGTGCAGGCCGCGATGGGGTGGCTGTTCGGCGACGGCAACTTCGCGTACCGCGATCGCTATCTCAAAGGCGTCAACTACGACGCCCAGAGTCCGGAGTGGACGCAGACCGACATCGCCGACGTGTCGCCGGGGCGCAGCTTCACCGAGACCGAGCACAACGCGGCCGCGCAGGTGGTGCTCGTGAACGACTCGCTCAAGTCGCAGCTCTTCGGCGACAGCGATCCCATCGGCAAGGAGATCGCGATCAACGGCAAGCCGTTCACGGTGATCGGCGTGTTCCACACGAAGGCCGGGTTCCTCAAGTCGATGGACGGGCGCGGCCCGGACAAGCCGCGCGCGCTCCTCCCCATGCTCTCCGCGTACCGCCACCTCGACGTGTGGCGCCGCGGCTTCATGGCGATGGTCAAGCCGCGGGAGGGCGTGTCGCAGGCGGAAGCGATGGACGCCGTGACGGCCGTGCTGCGCGCCAAACGCGGCCTCAAGCCGAGCACGCCGAACAACTTCTATCTGATCAGTCAGGATCGGATGATGGACGTGTTCAACCAGCTGTTCGGGGCGATCTTCCTCGTGGGGCTCACGCTCAGCGGCGTGGGGCTGCTCGTGGGCGGCGTGGGCGTGGTGGCCATCATGATGATCTCGGTCACGGAGCGCACCCGCGAGATCGGTGTGCGGAAGGCGTTGGGCGCCACGAGCGGCGTCATCTTGTGGCAGTTCCTCGTGGAGGCGGCGACGCTCACTTGCATCGGCGCGGCCATCGGCCTCGCGCTGGGCGCGGCGATCGCGGCGGTGGTGAACGCGAACACGACCATTCCGGCGTCGGTGCCGCTGTCGGCAGTCGTCACATCGCTGCTCGCGGCCGCGCTCACCGGCATCGCGTTCGGTCTGGCGCCGGCGGCGCGCGCGGCGCGTCTTGACCCGATCGAGGCGCTCCGGCACGAGTAGGGGGAAGCGCCCTTGCGGGGGCCTTTTCACCGCCAGTGATTTCAAGGCGAATGCATTTCGTCGACGTCCTCATCACGGCGCTCGGGCAGATCCGGGCCAATAAACTCCGGTCGTTCTTCACGCTCCTCGGCGTGATCGTGTCGGTCGCGTTCCTGGTGGCCGTCGTCGCGATCATCTCCGGGATGAACGCGTACGTGAAGGAGAACATCGCCGACGCGATGGTCGGCACGAACTCCTTCCAGGTGCGCCGCACCCCCATCCAGATCGGCTTCTTCGACGACGAGATGTGGAAGCGCGTGGCGCGCCGTCCGCGCATCACCGAAGCCGATGCCGCCGTCGTCGCGGCGACACTCCCCGATGCCGAGGCGATCGCCCTGACGTCGGGGTGGCCGACGCCGCAGGCCGACATCGTGTGGCGCGACCGGACGATCGCCGACGTGATGATGTTCGGCATCACGCCGCCCTACCAGCGCGTGCAGGACTACAAGTTCTCGCGCGGCGGTCCGATCACCGACATCGACATGGCGCAGCGGCGCGCCGTGATCGTGATCGGGCACGACATCGCCGACAAGCTGTTCGAGTCGTCCGACCCGATCGGCCAGGAAGTGCGCGTCGCCGGCCAGCACTTCACGGTGATCGGTGTGACGGCGCCCAAGGGGCAGGTGCTCGGGCAGTCGTTCGACGCCTTCGCGATGCTCCCCCTGCCGCGATACGAGATGGTGTACGGGCGACGGAGCACCACGTCGATCTCGGTGAAGATGCGAAACGCGGCCGACGTGAGTTCCGGCATGCAGCGCGCCGAAGAGGCGATGCGCCTCGCCCATCACCTGCGTCCGACGCAGGAGAACAACTTCAGCGTCGAGACGGCCGACGCGCTCGTCGAGTTCTGGAAGAGTCTCACGGCGGTGCTGTTCAGCGTGATCCCCGCCGTCGTCGCGATCGGCGTGGTGGTGGGCGGCATCGTGATCATGAACATCATGCTGATGGCGGTGAGCGAGCGCACGCGCGAGATCGGCATCCGCAAGGCGGTCGGCGCGCGGGCGCGCGATATCGAACGGCAGTTCCTCACCGAGGCGATCGTGCTCTCGGTGTTGGGGGGCATCGTCGGCGTGGCCGCCGGCTGGGGCTTCGCCGAACTGGTGGCCGCCGTCTCCCCGCTGCCGGCGCGCATCACGTGGTGGTCGGTCGTGCTCGCCGTCTCCCTGGGAGCGGGGGTGGGCGTGGTGTTCGGCGTGTACCCCGCGCGGCGCGCGGCGCGTCTGGATCCCATCACCGCGCTCCGGGCCGAATGATGCGGTTCTTCACGCTCGATCAACTGCGAGAGAACATCGGCATCGCTCTCGACGCGCTGCGCGGCAGCAAGCTGCGGTCGGGGCTGACGATCCTCGGCGTCGTGATCGGCGTCGCGACCGTGATGACGATGGCGTCGATCGTGCAGGGCGTGCGCGACCAGATCCTCGACACGATCCAGATCGCGGGGCCGACGACGTTCTACGTGATGAAGATCTTCTCGAAGACGCCGGTGAACCCGCAGATGCTCCCCAAGTACATCCGCGTACGTCCCGACCTGTCGTTCGCGGAATCGCAGCGGCTCGCCGAACTGCCACAGATCCATTATGCGGCGATCTGGGCGCAGGTGATGGGACGCCTCGAGTACGCCGGGAACCGCACGCAGGCCACGGCGATCTTCGGCGCGGACGACCGCTATCAGGAGCTGCAGGGGGGCGAGCTCACCGCCGGCCGCTGGTTCACCAAGGCGGAACTGCGCAGCGGCGGCGCCGTCGTCGTGATCGACGAGACCAAGGCGCTGCGCCTGTTCGGGCGAGAGACGGCGATCGGCAAGACGATGAACGTGGCGGGGCGTCCGCTGCAGGTGATCGGGCTCTACGTGCCACCGCTGAACGCCTTCGCACCGCCGGGACAGGAGACGGGCGCCATCGTGCCGTTCCTCTTCGCGTGGCACGCGTACAACATCGACAAGACCAACGCACTCTTCATCCCCATCAAGCCGCGCCCCGGCGTGAGCGTGGCCGAGGCGGAGGACGCAGTGCGCGTGGCGTTGCGGGAGATGCGGCACCTGCGGCCCTCGGAGAAGGACAACTTCGATCTGATGAGCCAGGACCAGCTCCTCGACACGTTCATGTCCATCACCGACATCTTCTTTCTCGTGATGATCGCCCTTGCCTCGGTGGCGCTGATGGTGGGCGGCATCGGCGTGATGGCGATCATGATGGTGTCGGTGACGGCCCGCACGCGCGAGATCGGCGTGCGCAAAGCGCTCGGCGCCACGCGGCGAGACATCCTGCTGCAGTTCCTCGTCGAGGCGGCGACGCTCACGGGGATCGGCGGCCTGCTGGGGATCGCCGTGGGTCTCGGCACCGGCCGACTCGCGACGAGTCTGATGAACATCAAGGCGGATATGCCGTGGGGCTACACGGGGATCGCCGTGGCCGTGTCGGTGGGGATCGGCCTGGTGTTCGGTGTCGTGCCGGCGCGGCGTGCGGCGCGGTTGGATCCAATAGAGGCGTTGCGCTATGAGTAGCGCAACGCAG
>CAIRBD010000072.1 GCA_903876745.1 uncultured Gemmatimonadota bacterium | reverse complement strand
GGCCCCTCCCTGCTCGGCGGCGCGGGCGGTGTCCGGCGCGTTCCGCTGCGAGTCGTCCCAGCCGGCGCGCAGCTTGACGGTGACCGGCAGCGGCGCCACCGCGTCCACCACCGCCCGGACGGCCCTCTGCACCAGGGCCGGATCGCGGAGCATCGCCGCCCCGGCACCGTGGCCGCAGACCTTCCGCACCGGGCAGCCCATGTTCAGATCGACAAGGTCGATGGGTCCGTAGTGCTCGACGACAACGCGGGCGGCGGCGGCGAGCACCGCCACGTCGTGGCCGAACAGCTGCACGGCGAACGGCCGCTCGCCCTCCGGCCGGTCGAGGTAGACGAGCGTCTGGTCGCCGCCGTGGACGAGCCCGTGGCTCGAGATCATCTCCGTGCACGCGAGGGCCGCTCCCTGCTCCCGGCAGAGCATGCGAAAGGGCCAATCAGAGACGCCCGCGAGCGGCGCCGTGTTGCGCATGTTCATGAAGCGGTCGCCCGTGTAGTTGATGCTCGCGCTCGCGAACAGCCCTTCGTCGGGCGCGTACGTGATGCCCGCCGACGCCAGCGCACTCGCCGACATCTCCACGCGCTTGCCGCCCAGCTGCGTGGGCACGCCGTCGAACACCTGCATGAAGTCCACGAACGTGCCGTCGTGCGCGCTGTACGAGGCGCGCAGGAACGTCGCGTTGGCGAGCCGCAGATCGGCGCCGAGCTCGAAGCCCTGGAACCGCTTCTTCCCGGTGTTCATCAGCACGGGCTGTCCGTTCACGACGGTCGAGCCGACGAGGTTGTCCATGTCCATGTGGAAGTAGCTGGCCTCGACGTCGAGCGTGCCGTCCATCAGGCGCGCTTTCACGCCACCCTCGTAGCTCAGCGACGTCTCGGGATCCAGCACACCGCCGCCATCGTCGGCGAGCCCGAAGTCGAACGCCGCCGGCTTGAACGTGGCGCGCGAGTTCACGAAGAGCTTCACGTGGTTCGGCCCCTGCGTCCACGCGGCGTACATGAGACCGGCGCTGCCGCTCAGCCGCGTGTTCTTCACGGTCTCGTCATCGTTCATCTTCTCGAACGTCTGGTTCACCCGCGCGCCGAGGCTCAACGTCCACGCGGCGTCGGGACGCCACTCGGCGGAACCGTACAGGCCGATGAACAGCCGCTGGTCGAGCACGCCGAGTCCCTGGCCGCTCGGGATATACGGCACCGTCGCTTTGGCACCGTTGAGCGGCGCCGTGTAGGTGAACGTCGCGCCGTCCGCGTTGCCGTTCGCCCAGAGCGCATCGACACCCAGCAGGTACTTCGCGTCCGGCTTCGCCGCCCAGATCAGGTGCGTGTCGGCGTAGAGGTCGCTGATGTCGATCGTCTCTTTGACGCCCGACGCGTTGTTGGCCGTGTTCGAGATGTCGACGAGGAAGCCGCGGAAGAGCTTCTGCGCGCTGTACGTGTACGAGGCCGACGAGCCCCATGTGGCACCACCGACGCCCGGGCGTTCACGGCCCGCCTGCACGTTGAAGCGGTTCGTGTTCAGATACGCGCCCGCCGGATTCTGGTTGGCATCGAGCGGCACCGACGCCGAAAGCGTCGCGCCCTCGCGCGGGTGCGGGCTCGCCGGATCCTGCTGCAGGATGTTCACGTCGATGGCGAACCACGACTTCACCGCCTTCTCCTCCTTCGCGGCGCGCCACAACGCATGGCCGCGTGAGAACGAGGTGCGCGCATCGCTGAACCCCTGCTTGTCGTAATCAGCGCTGAGGCGCGACTTCCAGTTGCCGAGGAGCGGCACGCCGAGGTCGATCGATGCACTTCCCGAGCCGAACGTGCCACCGCTCACCGCGACGTACTTGGCCGACTCCGCCGCCGCCGTATGCACCACGTGGATGACGCCGACGAACGACGTCGCGCCATACGTCACCGGCGCCGGCCCGCGCAGGATCTCGACCCGTTCCACATCGCGCAGGCTGAGCGCGGCGATGGCGGGATTGAACGCCCCGCCCCACGGGATGCCGTCCACCACGAGCAGGAAGGCGTCGAACTCGCGCAGTCCCCAGAACTCCGGCACGGCGCTCGCCGGACCGTTGTCGCCGCCGGGCGCCACCGATACGCCCGTCGCGAGCGCCAGCGCGCCCTGCAGCGACGTGACGCCGCGCGCGCGCAGGTCGGCGCCGCTGATCACTTCGATGGACGCCGGCACGTCGTGCGGCGCCTCCGGCAGACGCGTCGCGACCACCTCCACCGCCGGAATGCCCACCGCCGGCTTCGGCGCGCCGCCGGCCTGCGCCCACGCGCTCGTCACGAGTCCCATCGACCCGCCCAGCGCCCCGGCCACGGCGCCGGCCACCCACGCACGCGAACTGACTCTCATGTGGAATACCTCGACAGGGGAGCGGACCCCGGGCACGCGGACCACCGCGGCCGCCGGGTGCGTTCATTACAAATTCATAAAGCACCCGAAACCTGTCCGGCGTGCACCCGCGCGGCAACGAACGCCGGTTACCCCGCCGCCGCTGCATCCGCGCGCACCGCCACCGCACCGCCACCAAAGAAGCGTGGGCGGCATCCGGCCCCGGCATCGCCAGGACCGAACACCGCCCACGCTCCCCCCCGTATCCCCTCAGGCGGCGTCCGCGGCTCCCGCCACGATCTCGTCGCGTTGTACATCCCCCGAGAGCACACGCTCGATGTCGAGCAGCAGCCGCACGCGGCCGTCGCTCTTCGCCACGCCGAGCAGGAACTCGGTGTTCACGTCACCGCCGAACTCCGGCACGTCCTCGACGTCGGACCCGGCGATGTTCACCACTTCACTCACCTGGTCCACGACGATGCCGATCGGCACGTCATGCACCTGCACGACGATGATGCACGACTCGTCGCTCGTGCTGTCGGCCATCGAGAACTTGCGGCGCAGATGGACGATCGGGATCACTTTGCCGCGGAGGTTCACGATGCCGCAGATGTAGGCCGGCGTACCCGGCACCCGCGTGATGGGCAGGGTGCCGATGATCTCGTGCACCTTCAGGATCTCGACGCCGTACTCCTCCTCGCCGAGCGTGAAGGTCAGGAACTTGCCGGCGCGCCGCTGCGCGGCGCCCTGCGTCGGGACGATGGCCTGGGCGATGGACATGGCCTAGAACTCCGCGAACGGGATGGAGCGCTTGGCGCCGCGCTTCGCCGACGGCGGGGTCTTCAGCGTGCGTCCCGCGTCGGACGCGTACGACGGCGTGCTCTGCCGCTGCGCGTTCCCCACCACGAAGGCCCGCACCACCGTCTGCATCGTCTGCGCCTGGCCCGACAACTCTTCGGCCGCTGACGCCGATTCCTCGGCGTTCGCTGCCGCGGACTGCGTCCCGGCGCTCATCTGCGACACCGCGACGTTCACCTGCACGATGCCGGCCTTCTGTTGATCGCTCGCCGCCACGATCTCGTTCATCACGGTGCTCACCTTGGTCGTACGCTCCGAGATGTCGGCCAGCGCCGCGGACACGCGGTTGGAGGCGCCCACGCCCGCCATCGCGTTGTTCGCTCCTTCCTCGATCAGCACGGCCGTGCTCTTGGCCGCCTCGGCGGCGCGCAGGGCCAGCGAGCGCACTTCCTCGGCCACCACCGCGAATCCGCGGCCGGCGTCACCCGCGCGCGCCGCTTCCACGGCCGCGTTGAGCGCCAGCAGGTTCGTCTGGAAGGCGATCTCGTCGATCGTCTTGACGATCTTCGTCGTGGCGTCGGACGACTGCTTGATCTTCCCCATCGCGTCGGTGAGTTCGCGCACGCCTTCGTCGCCCTTCTCGACGGCCGACTGCGCGCCCTCGGCGAGGCTCTTCGCGCTCACCGCCGACTGCGCCGACTGCTGCACCATCGCCTCGATCTCCTGCAGCGAACTCGAGATCTCCTCGATGCTCGCGGCCTGCTCGCTCGTGCCGCTCGCCAGCGACTGGCTCCCCGTGGCGATCGAGCCCGCGGCGCCGGCCACCTGGTCTGTGCTCACGGCGATGCCCGAGATCGCCTCTTCGAGGTTCGCCACGGCCGTGTTGATGCTCGCCTTGATCTTGCCATGGTCGCCCGCATAGTTGCCGACCACGCGCGCCGTGAGGTCACGCTGCGCCACGGCTTCGAGCACGTCGGCCGCTTCGTTCACCGGCGTCACGACGGCGTCGAGGATCTGGTTCACGCCCTTCACGATCTCCGCGAAGGCGCCTTCGAACTTCTCCACTTGGCCGCGCGACTGCATGTCGCCCGACACGGCCTTCTGGTTCAGCGAGCTCGCTTCATTGATGAGGCCGCGCACCGCCTCCTGCGACGCGACGAAGCTGCCGATCGTGTCGACGGTCTTCGCGATCATCCCGTCCACGGTGCCGGCGAGCACGCCGATCTCATCGGTGCGCGCGAGCTTGAGGAAGGGCGTGCTCGGCTTGGGCACGACGCTCAGGTCGCCGTGCGACATGGCGGTGATCCCCTGGTTGAGCTCGGCCACGCACACGGAACGCAGGCGCTCGGCGCGCTCCACGACCATCGCCAGCGGCGCCGTGATGTTGTTGGCGAGCAGCACGCCCACGACCACGGCGAACGCGATCGCGATGAGCAGCGCGACGATGATCGTCCAGCGGCCGCTCGACGACGTGTCGAGCGCGCTCTTGGCCGCGGCGGCAGCGTAGGTGTCTTCGAGCGTCGCGATCGCGTCGGCCTGTTCCGTGGCGGCGGTGAACAGTTTCTTCCCCTCCGCGACGACCGGTGTCGCTTCCGCGACTTTGTCGGCGTCGAGCAGCCCCTTCACCGACTTCAGGTGCGCGCGATAGTCGCTGAGCGCCGATGAAAACTTCTTGTAGAGGGCATCTTCCTCGGTGGAGCGCGGGAAGGCCTCGTACGCCTTGATCCCCTTCTCCAGTTCGTTCGTGATGGAGAGGTCGAAGTCCGTTTCATTCCCCGAGAACGCCTTCTCGTCCTTCCGCTCCTTCGACTGCAGCATGGCCAGTTCCAGGCGGCGGGCATCCGCCAGGCCGAGGTTGGTCAACCCAACGGCGCGCTGCGAGGGCATCAGCACTTCCGCCACGCGCGAGGTCTGCGTCTGCAGCTTGGTCATCGAGGTGAGGCCGATCACGCCGACGAGCGCCACCAGCGCGGCGACCACGAGGAAGCCGCCAAGCAGTTTGGTGCGGATCTTGTAGTTGTCCAACATCTCACGCGCTCCTGAACAGAGGGAAAGGGGTCCGTGCACACGTCGTCGGGTGCACTCCGAGTCATATCGGCCACCGGCGAGTCCCATGAGTGCACTGTCCGTTATTTGAACAACGGGTTTTCTGCCGAATATTCGGCCGCCGATCTGTCCAGTTTCTGGACAACCATCTCCCCTTTCAATAAGATAGAGCAACCTTTCCTTCTCAGTGCGTTGACTGCGGGCGGGAACGTCGGCGAAACATCGCGTGGCGATTCCCGATACGCGTTCGCCAACCAGTCCGCGATCTGCGGGTGCTGCCTCGAGCCATGCCCCACTCCGACACCGGACGACTGCTGATCATCGACGACGAGGAACGCTTCGGGCGCATCCTCACGTCGCAGCTCGAGACACGCGGGCATACCGTCACCTACATCACCAACGGCGCCGACGCGCTGCTCGCGTACGATTCCGTCGCGCCCGACCTCGTGATCTGTGACCTCACGATGCCCGTCCTCGACGGCATGCAGGTGCTCGCCGAGATTCGGCGCCATGACGCGGCGGCGAGTGTGATCCTGCTCAGCGGCGACATCGATGTGCGCACCACCGTGCGCGCGCTGCGAGCCGGGGCGGAGGACGTGCAGACCAAGCCGGCCGACCTGGACCTGCTGAACGCCGCCATCGCGCGCGGCATCGAGCGTTCACGGCTCATGCGCTCGCATCGCATGGCGAGCACGCAGGTCAGCGACCCGTTCGGATTCTTCGACGAGTCGCCGGCCATGGTGCGGCTGCTGCGCTCCCTGGAGAACCTGTCCAAGAGCTCGCTCCCCGTGCTGATCGTGGGCGAACCGGGCACCGGCAAGGGGACCGTCGCCGAGATGCTGCATCAGCTCTCGCCGCGCTCGGCGCAGCCGTTCATTCGCTTCACCTGTTCCGGCCTCACCGAGCAGGAACTGAAAGAGGCGTTCGTGGGCACGCGCGCAGGGACGCCCGGAAGCGCGGCACGCGCGGCGACGGCCGCCGGCGGCACGGTCTTTCTCGAGCGCATCTCCGACCTCTCGCCGGCCGCACAGACGTTCCTGTTCTCCGTCGTGACCGGGCAGGGCGCCGCAGGCACGCCCGCGGTCGCCCGCATCGTGGCGAGCACCGAACACGATCTCGCGGAATCGGTGCGCGCACGCACGTTCCGCACGGACCTCTACCAGCGCATCGCCGTGCTCCCGCTCGCCATGCCGTCGCTCCGCAGCCGCGGTGAGGAGACCCTCCGCGACCTCGCCTCACGCACGGTGCATGCGCAGCACCTGTCGCTCGGGCGCGGGCCCACGCGGATCACGGAGGAGGCGATCGCACTGCTGGCCTCTCTCGACTGGCCGGGCAACGTGCGCCAGCTCCGTCACGTGGTGGAGGACGCCTGCATCATGGCGATGGAATCGGAGGCGGTGGAGCCGGTGCATCTGCGCGACGTGCTCGAGCGCGCGGGGATCAGCGCCGCGGCGGACGCCGCAGGGCCGGACGACCGCACGCTCGAAGACGTGGAACGCCGGCACATCGCGCGCATCCTCGCGCTCACCGGCGGTCACCGCACCGAGGCGGCGCGCGTGCTCGGCATCACCCGCACGACGCTCTACAAGAAGATGTACGAGTACGGACTGGACCGCATCGGCAACGCGTAGCACGCCCCGCTCGGGCGTGCCGCTCCGTCATGGGGCGTCGAGCACCGCGCGCACCTTCACGCCGAGCGACGCGAGTGAGAAGGGCTTCGCCAGGAAGTGCGCGTCGTCGTCCACTACGCCGTTCCCCGCGATGACATCCGCCGTGTAGCCCGACATGAACAGGCACTTCATGCCGGGCTGCAGCGGGCTGATGCGCTCGGCCAGGTCGCGGCCGTTCAGGTGGGGCATCACCACGTCGGTGAGCATCAAGTGGATGCTTCCGGGATGCGCGCGCGCGAGGTCGAGCGCGTCGTCGGCCCGCTGCGCGCCGAGCACCACGTAGCCGAGTCCCGTGAGGCAACGGCTCGTCATGCGGAGGATGGCTGCTTCGTCCTCCACGATGAGCACGCACTCGTGTCCGGCGGGCGTCGGTCGGTGGGGCACCGCCGCCGGTCGCTCCACGGGCGCTTCCGTGTGCCGCGGCAGGTACAGGTCGAACATCGATCCCTCGCCCAGCACGCTGCGCACCGTGATGTACCCGCCGTTCTGGCGCACGGCGCCGTAGACGGTGGAGAGTCCGAGGCCGGTGCCGGCCCCGGCCGGCTTGGTCGTGAAGAACGGATCGAAGATGCGG
>CAIRBD010000071.1 GCA_903876745.1 uncultured Gemmatimonadota bacterium | reverse complement strand
GCCTCGATCGCGCGACGTTGGCGCGCACGCCGGCGCCGGGGGCGGAGGAGTTCCGGCGGTTGGCGCCGCGCTGAGCGTGGCGGTGCGTGCCGCGCCCCCCGCAGCGCCGCGCCAACCGCCGAGACCTACCGGTTGACGAACTCCGCCTTCACCCGCGGCCCGTTCGCGATGAAGTTCTGCACGCCGATGCGCATGTCCTCCGTCGCGCAGCACGCACCGAACAGCTCCGACTCGAACCTGAGCCCCTCGGCGAGCGGCATGCGGCACCCCTCGACGATGGCGCGTGAGATGAGCGCGTCGGTGGCGCGACTCAAATGTCCGAGCTCCACCGCCGGCAGTTCGTCCGGCGTGGCGATCGGTCCGCTGTGCACCGGCGTGAGCCGTATGGTCCCGCGCGCCGTGCCGCGCGCGAGCGTCACCGCAGCCGCGACGACGTCGCCATCCACTTCGGCGCTCACCAGACCAGAGGCGACCGCCTCCTTTCCGGAGAGCGTGCGCCCCGTGCGCAACAGCTCCGCCGCCAGCGTCACGCCGACGAGCCGCGGCAGCCGCTGCGTAGCGCCGGCGCCCGGCACGATGCCGAGATTCGCCTCCGGCTGACCGACTGCGACGCCCAGTCCGGCGCGGATCAACCGCGCCGTGCAGCACATCGCCAGTTCGTTGCCGCCACCGAACGCCATCCCGTTCATCGCGCAGATCACCGGCTTGCCGAGGGTCTCGAACAGGTTGCCCGGCACCTTCGAGCGTTCCGACGTCGTCACGCCCTCGGCGGGACTCGTGATGGCCGCCAGGAAGTTCACGTCGGCGCCCGAGACGAATGCCTTCGGGCCGAACCCGGTGATCACCACCGCGGCGATCGTCGCGTCGTCGCGTAGCGCGCGCGCGTGGTCGGCGAGCTGTGCGTACACGTCATCGTTGAGCGCGTTCAGCACTTTCGGCCGTCGGATCGTGAGCACCGCCACGTCACCGTCGTCCTGGCGAATGACCACCGGGATGACGAATGGCGCGCCGGTCGCTGCCTGCGCGGCGATGCACTGCGGCACGGGGAACCCCGGATGCGCGGCCGCATACGCCTGCACGAGCGCGAGCGCGCGGCCCACCCCGATCTCGTTCATCATCGCGAACGGCGCGCGCATCGCGAGCCCCGTCTCCACGCCGAGTTCGAGATCAGCGAGCGTGATGATGCCGCTGTCGAGGATCTCGCCGGCGAGGCCGAAGTATGCGCCGAGCATCGTGTCGGCGATCGCGGTGTGCTGCCCCGGTGTGAGTTCGACCTTCTCGTCGCGCTTCGGCGTATCCCACGGTTTTCCACTCGCCATCGCCTCCTTCATCAGGCGCGGTGAGCGGAACCAGGGGTTCAGCTTGGACGTCATCACGTCGAGCGAGTGGTTCGTGATGGGGTTGCCGCCGGTGAGGTTCATCGCGGTGAAGGGGCCGACGCCGAGTCCGAGCGCCTTGCGCGCGGCGGTATCGACTTCCTTCACGGTGCCGAGCCCTTCTTCGACGGCGAGGGCGGCGGCGAGGAAGAGGCCCTCGAACACCGGATTCACCGCGTAGCCGAAGCGCCCACCCACGAGCACGGGGATCTTCCCGATCTCTTCGTACAGCCCCATGAGCGCCGTCGTGTGCGCGGGGAGCGTGTCACGCCCCGGCACGATCTCGACGAGCAGGTTGCGCTCGGCGGGGAAGAAATAGTGTATGACGGCTGTGCGCTCGCGCGTGGCGGCGTCGAGCCCGCCGAAGATCTCCTCGGGCTCGATGTGCGACGAGTTGCTCGCGAGGATCGCCTGCGGCCCGCAGAGCGTGGCGAGTTGCGCGAAGATCTTCTTCTTGATCTCGAGGTTCTCGGTGGCCGCTTCGATGACGAGACTCGCGCCGGCGAGCTGTGCGTAGTCGGTGGTGAACGTGAGGGTGGCGAGCATCGCGTCGGCGGCGGCGGGCTTGAAGGCGCCGCTCTCGCGTCCCTTGGCGATCTTCTGCTCGGCTTTGGCTCGGCCGCGCGCGACGGCGTCGTCGGCGACGTCGACGACGACCACCGGCACGCCGTGCGCGTGGAAGGCCTTGGCGAAGAAGAGGGCGATGTCGGGGCCGATGTTCCCCGAGCCGACGACGCCGATCTTGTCGATCTGCAGATCCCTGAAGCGATAGCTCACGGCGATATCCTCGCGGTCCGTCGTATGTGGCGATGGCGTGGCATGAACGTGCGGCGCAGTGTGTGGTCGCGCTGTAAGGCGAAACCATCCAACCGGTTACCAGAATCCCCTATTGACGCTGGTTCCGTTGCGTCCAGTATATTCTATCGAACGTCCGTTCGAAATAGGAATTGCCGGGTTTGACACCCGCGGCGACGGGTACGGATCAGGATGCGCGCCGGAGTCCCACTCATGCCGGAAGTGGCCATGACCGTTCAGGAAGTGCCGATGACACGCGCCGCGATCGTCGAGTGGGCGCGCGACATCTATGAAGACCTCGACTTCACCGCCGTGCGGCGGTGGCTCTCGGACAATCCCGGGAAGAAGGCGGGCGGGTATCTCCCCGTCTACGCGCCGCGCGAGGTGCTGCACGCCGCGGGGTT
>CAIRBD010000070.1 GCA_903876745.1 uncultured Gemmatimonadota bacterium | reverse complement strand
TCGAGCACGCGCAGCAGCTTGGCCTGCGACTCCGGGCTGGTCTCGCCGACCTCGTCAAGGAAGAGCGTCCCGCCGTTGGCGACCTCGAACAATCCGTGCCTCAATCGATGCGCTCCGGTAAAGGCGCCCTTCTCGTGTCCGAAGACCTCGCTCTCGAACAGCTCGTCGTGCAGCGCCGCGCAGTTGACGACAACGAACGGCGCGTCGCGGCGACCGCTCTGCGTGTGCAGCAATGTGGCCACGAGTTCTTTGCCGACGCCGGTTTCTCCGAGGATCAGCGTGCTCGAGTCCGTCCGCGCAATGCGGTTCACCGTCTCGAGCACCTTCTGACTGGCCGCGCTTCGGCCGACGATGTCGACGGTGCGGTCCGGCGCGGCGTAGCCGTCTTCGAGCACGCGCTGTCGCTTGAGCAGCCGCGCATGCTCGTACGTCTTCTGGATCGACATCTCCAGCCTGGCAATCGGGCACGGTTTCTCGAGATAGCCGTACGCGCCCATCTGGATCGCTTTGACCGCGGTGTCGATCGTGCCGTGTCCCGTCAGCACGACGATGCCCGCCGGCACATTGCGCGCGCGCAGTTCGCGAAGGACCTCGAGGCCATCCATGTCCGGGAGGCGCAGGTCGAGGAGGATCACGTCGACGTCCGTACTGGCAGACGGCTCCAGGGCGTCGCGCCCTGTCGTCCGCGTGTCGACGAGATAGCCCCGGCGAGCCAGTTCGCCGCCCATCGCGCGACTGAACGCGGCGTCGTCATCGACGAGCAGGACGCGGATGCCCGTGGCGGCGTGCGTCATGGCAACGCCTCGGCCATCGCGAGCGGAAACACGACTTCGATGCAGGACCCCACGCCGACCCGGCTGTCGATCAGGCGCACGTCACCGAGAAAGCGGCGCATGAACGTGCGCGACAGAAACAAACCCAAACCCGTGCCGTGTGGTTTTCCCGTCCGGAATGGCTCGAACAAATGGCGCTGCACTTCGAGGGGGATGCCGCATCCGTTGTCGCGGATCTGCACGCGCACGTCCGTGTCCGTGGTAAATCGCACCGCGATCTTCCCTCCGGACGTCGAGCACGACTCGATGGCGTTGACGAGCAGATTGAGCACCACGTGCTGCACGACTTCGGTGTTCGCTGAGACAATCGGGATGGACTCGGCACCCTCGGCGATGATTTCCACGCCGGCCGCCTTGGCGGTGGGTCGCGCCAGCGCGATCACGCTGTCGACGACCTGCCGCAGATCGATCGGCTCGGTGGCCGGCGGGATGCCGCGCGCGAATCGCAGGAACTGCTCGGTCATCGTCCGGCACCGCAGCACTTGGTCGCGAATGACGATGGCGCTGTCGCGCATCGCCGCCACGGTCGACGGCGTCACTGTGGTGCCGCTGTCTTCCGGCAACTGATCGATGATGGCTTCGGAGCTGGTCAGGATCGTGGCCAGCGGCGTGTTGACTTCGTGCGACAGGCCCGACGCCAGCACGCCGAGCGAGGACAGGCGGCCGATTTCGGCGAGATGTTCCTCTTCACGTACGCGCTCGGTGATGTCGCGCCAGGCCTCCACCACTTGACCGACGGCGCCGCCTTCGGTGTAGACCGGCGACGCGTACACCTCGAAGACCCGTTCCTCGGCGTCTCCGGCCGCCGGCAGCCGGTACGTCGTCTGTTCCAGGCGACCGGTCGCGAGGCAGCGCGCGGCCGGGCAGTTTGGATCTTCATGGCAGGGCAGGGCGTGTCCCATGACATGCCGGCACGACTGGCCGCGCAGCGTGTCGGGTCGCGCGCCGATCCAGTTGGCGATGGGACGATTGGCCGCAACAATTTGGAAGTCCCGATCGAGCAC
>CAIRBD010000069.1 GCA_903876745.1 uncultured Gemmatimonadota bacterium | reverse complement strand
TGCCGTGATGATCGTCGGGCCGCCGGCGGCGCCGCTCACCATCAGCAGCTGTCCCTGCGGATCGAGCACGATCGTCGGGCTCATCGCCGAAAGCATGCGCTTGCCGGGCTGGATGGCGTTCGCCTCGCCCTGCACGAGGCCGAACATGTTCGGGCTCCCGGGCTGCGCGGCGAAGTCATCCATCTCGTTGTTCATGAAGAACCCGCCGCCGCGCACCCACACCTTGCTGCCGAAACCGCCGTTGAGCGTGGTCGTGGTCGCGACGGCGTTCCCCATGCCGTCCACCACGGAGTAGTGCGTGGTGTGCTCCGGCTCGCGGCCGGCGTTGAACGCGGGCGTCTTGCTCGCCTTGGCACGGTCGATCTGCGCGGCGAGCGTGGCCGCATATGCCTTATCCGTGAGCTGATCCACCGGCACCTTCACGAACGCGGGATCGGCCAACTTCTCGTTGCGGTCCGTGAACGTGCGGCGATAGGTCTCGGCGAGCAGATGCATGTACTGCGCCGAACCGAACGGCGGCAGCGGCGCGAATTTCTCGAGGATGTTGAGCGACTCCGTCATCGTCACGCCGCCCGAGCTCGCCGGCGGCATCGTGAAGAGCGTGTAGCCGCGATACGTGCTCTTGATGGGCGTGCGCCACTCGGGCTTGTAGTTGCGCAGGTCCTGCTTGGTGATGATGCCGCCGCCGCGCTTCTCTTCGGCCACGAGCGAATCGCCCACCTCGCCGTCGTAGAAGGCCTTGGGGCCCTGCGCGGCGATGAGCTTGAGCGACCGCGCGAGATCCTTCTGCACGAAGCGCGAGCCGACAGCCGGCGGATTGCCGCCGGGGAAGAACAGGTCGCGCCCCTCGAACAGCATGATGTCGCGCTTGTCGCTGTTCACGCCGCGCGAGAACGCTTCGTCCACCACGAATCCCTGCTCGGCGAGCCGGATGGCCGGCGCCATCACCTCGGCGAGTGACTTCGTGCCGTACTTCACGAGCGCCGCGTTCAGCCCGGCCACCGCACCGGGAACGCCGCTCGCGAGATGTCCGAGCGTGCTCTTGTTGGTCAGCTTGCCGTTCGCGTCCACGTACATGTTGCGCGTGGCCGCGAGCGGCGCCACTTCGCGATAGTCGATCGCGGCGGTGCGCCCGTCGGCCATGCGGATGTTCATGAACCCGCCGCCACCGATGTTGCCGGCAAAGGGATACGTCACCGCCATCGCGAACCCCGTGGCGACGGCGGCATCCACCGCGTTGCCGCCGGCCTTCATGATCTCCACGCCGGCCGCGCTCGCGAACTCGGAGTTGCTCACCACCATCGCGTGCTCGCCGAACGACGGCTTGGTGCCGCTCGGGAAGCGCCATCCCTGCGGGAACGCGGCGTCCACGGTCGCCTGGGCCACCTTGGGCACGTCGCGGCGGTCCACCTGCGCCGTGGGGGCCGCCGGCGCGGCCGCCGGAACTCCCGGCGCACCCGCGGCCGGCGACGGCGCAGGGCTGGACTGAGGGCGGCAGGCCACGAGCAGAGCTGCGGCGGCGAGGGAACGGCGGAAACGGAAGGACGACGGCGTCACGGATGCTCCATAGTGGGGCGCGAACAGATAACTTAACCGTTGACCGAGAGCACCGATAGAAACCCCGACGCCATTCCCCGATCCCGTGATCGCCGACCCCCGCGTCACCGAGCAGCGCAATCCGCGCACCGTGAACATCGATCTCGCCGAGCCGCTCGAGATCGTCGACCTCATCAACGACGAGGACCGCACCGTCTCGTCGGCCGTCGCCTCGCAGCGCGAACAGATCGCCGAGGCGCTCTCGCTCGCCGAGATCACCCTGCGATCGGGCGGGCGCCTGTTCTACGCGGGCGCCGGCACGTCGGGGCGCCTCGGGGTGCTCGACGCGAGCGAGATCCCGCCCACCTTCGGCGCGCCGCCGGAGATGGTGCAGGGGATCATCGCGGGCGGGTACGCCGCGCTCACACGGTCGCAGGAAGGGGCCGAGGACCGGCCCGACGGCGCCACGGCCGATCTCGAAGCGGCGGGCGTGCGCCCGGGCGACTTCGTCATCGGCATCGCGGCCAGTGGCACCACGCCCTACGTGCGCGCCGCGCTCCAGTACGCCAAGGCGATTGGTGCGCGCACCGCCGTCGTGGCCTGCTCGCCGCCCCCGGCCGAGACGCTCGCCGCCGCCGACATCGCCATCGTCGCCATCACCGGCCCCGAGGCGGTCACGGGCTCCACGCGAATGAAAGCCGGCACGGCCACCAAGCTGATCCTCAACACCATCACCACCGGCGCGATGATCCGGCTCGGCAAGACGTACGGCAACCTGATGGTGGACGTGCAGGCGACGAACGTAAAGCTCGTGGACCGCAGCGAACGGATCGTGGCCGAGGTGTGCGGCATCGATCGTGGGGCCGCGCGCGTGGCGATCGACGCGGCGGGCGGCAGCGTGAAGCTCGCCATCGTGATGACGCGGCTCGGCGTGTCGCGCGAGGAGGCGTCGAAGGCGATCGACGACGCGGGCGGCGTGATCCGTCGCGTGCTGCGGGATGCGCCGCCGCCGGTGGTATGAGTGAGATCGGCGTGGCGGGGCTCAACGACGCCGCAGCAACTGCCGCAGGTCGTTCAGTGACCGGGGCGGGGCGGAGCGTCGTTCTCGTTGGGGTGATGTCGGGGACTTCTCTTGACGGGGTCTCGGCGGCGGTCGTGCGCTTCACGGAGCGCGATGGCGCGCTCGAGCACGAGTTGCTCGCGTATCGCTCGCTCGCATACGACGCAACGCAGCGCGAACGACTCGCGCGCGCCATGGTCGGCGGCACACCCGAGGATTACACGCGCCTCGATTTCGACCTCGGCGCCTGGCTCGCCGACGCGGCCATCGCGGCCATCGCCGAGAGTGGCGTTCCGCGCGCCGCCGTCGCCGCCATCGCGTCGCACGGGCACACCGTGTGGCACGATCCGCCGCGCGCCACCTGGCAGTTCGGGCAGCCCGCGGTGATCGCGGAGCGCACAGGGCTGCCGGTGATCGCCGATTTCCGCACGCGTGATGTGGCGGCGGGAGGGCAGGGGGCGCCACTCGTGCCCATCGCCGACGCGATGCTGTTCGCTGCACCGAATCACTGGCGCGCCCTGCAGAATCTTGGTGGCATCGGCAACGTGACCATCGTGCCGCCGGGCGGTGAACTCGCCGGCGTGCGCGCGTTCGACACCGGGCCCGGTGTGTGCGTGATCGACGGCGTCGTGCGCGCCCTGCGCCCCGACCTGCCGTATGACATCGACGGCGCTCTCGCGCGCGCCGGCACCCCGTTGCAGGGCGTCGTGCATTCGCTGCTCGCGCATCCGTACTTCAAGGCCGAACCGCCCAAGAGCACCGGCCGCGAACTGTTCACGAGTGCGTACATCGACGAGTTCATCGCGCGCTGTCGCGGATACGACGAAGTGGCGCTCACCGAGAGCGGCGACGGCGCGCATCGCCCGCCGTGCACCGACGAAGACATCGTCGCCACCGCCGTGCTCTTCACGGCCCGCAGCATCGCGATGAGCTTCGAGCGCTTCGTGCCGCAGCCGGTCGCCGAGCTGTTGCTCAGCGGCGGCGGCGCGAAGAACCCGGCGCTCGTCGCCGCCATCGAGAGCGAGCTCGCGCGCGTTCCCGCCGCCGCCGGCTTCGCGGCGCGTCGCGTGGTGAGCTTCGACGACGTCTGCTACGACGGCGAGGCCAAGGAAGCGGT
>CAIRBD010000068.1 GCA_903876745.1 uncultured Gemmatimonadota bacterium | reverse complement strand
CTGCTCGATGCGGATCGTGCTCCAGTCCGCCTCGAGTTCGTCGGCCATCACCATGCAGAGCGCGGTGCGCACGCCCTGGCCCATCTCGGAGCGATGCACGATGACGGTGACGAGGCCATCCTCGCCGATGCTCAGGTGCACGTTGGGCGCGAGCGGATCGCCCGCCGCGAGGTGCGACGGCAGCGCTTCAAGCCGGCGCACGCCGTCGGCGCCCACCACGAGCACGAGACTTCCGACCGCAACGCGCTTGAGGAACTCGCGCCGTTCGAGGTTCGATGGCGTGGTCATCGTCAGCGCCCCGCCTTCGACGCCGCGACGATCGCGTCGCGGATGCGCGTGTAGGTGCCGCAGCGACAGAGGATGAGCGACATCGCGCGGTCGATGTCGGCCTCGGTGGGATTGGGGTGCTGCTCGAGCAGCGCAGCGGCCGCCATCATCTGCCCGCTCTGGCAGTAGCCGCACTGCGGCACGTCGGCCGCGGCCCACGCCTTCTGCACGGGGTGATCGCCCTTCGTGCTCAACCCTTCGATGGTGGTGACCGCCTTCCCCTCGAGCGCGCGCATGGGCGTGACGCACGACTGGATCGCGTTGCCGTCCACATGCACGGTGCAGGCGCCGCATGCCGAGATGCCGCAGCCGAACTTGGTGCCGGTGAGGTCGAGCTCGTCGCGCAGGTACCAGAGCAGCGGCTGGCTCGGGTCGCCGTCGTAGGTGCGGGGGGTGCCGTTGACCGTGAGTTGCATGGGGGCGGGGCGGTCGGGGGTGTGGTGCGGCGGACGTGATACAATACGACAGTGCTACGGCAGCCGCACCTGCCGATACCGCACCGTCACGTCCCCGTTCTGTATCGGCGCCACATCATCCGTGCGCGCCGGCACGCTGATGTTCGCCATCGCCGGGATGCCGGCCGACGCAGCCGAGAGGCGCAGCGTCGCGGCCGAGTCGCGCGGCAGTTCGATCACCATCGAGAACCCGGAATCGGGCGGCGCGGTGAACGGCATCTGCAGCGCACTCGGCGTGCGGCGGTAGCGCGCCGCATTCAGCACGCGGCCGTCGATCGCGACAGCGCGCATGTATGCCGCACCGGCCACCACGTATCCGAGCGTGCCGTGCGGGGCACTGAAGTGCACGGTGAGCCGCCGCGTGTTCCCCGTGGTCGAGTCGGCCACCACGCGAGCGTCGGGCCCGTCGGTGATGGTGCGTGGCGTGCCGCGCGCGAGAATCCCCTGCGATCCAGAACCCGCGCTGAGGAGCCAGCGCGTCGATGAATCGGTGTCCTTCAGTGAAGCCAACCGTCGCGCCGACGGTCCGAGCACCGCGGTGGCGTAGCCGCCGGCGCGTGCCGTGCGCAACGGGGCCGTGAGCCACGCGGAGTCGGCGTCGAGGCTCGTGACGTACGCGAGGTCGGTCGTCGCGGGGTAATCGCCGCTGCGGCGCACCGTGGCCGCGCCGTACGCGAACACCACGAGCGAAGCCGCCGCGAACACGCCGGCCGCACGACAGCGCCGATCGCCGCCGAGCGTCTCGAGGTGCGGCGCAAGCAGCCACGCGAGCATCGGCACGAGCGCGCCGACCACGGCGGCACCGGGGCCGTTGAGCGGCAGCGTGTAGCCGGCTGTGGTGTAGATCACCGGCACGAGCAGCGCGCAGGCGACGATCGTCGCGAGCCAGCGCGCGGCCAGCGCGATGCGCGATGCACCATCATCCCGGTCGGCGAGCGCCGCAAGCGCGATGGCGATGATCGGCCACGCGAACAGATGGCTCGCGCCCGGCAGCTTGGCCGCGGTGGCGAGGGCGAGCGCCGTCCATACGAGCAACGCCCCCACGTGAAGCGAGGCGGCCGCCGCCCACCGCCGCGCGAGCCACCACGCACCCGCCGCCGCCGAGAGCGCGAGCAACGCGAGTGCGGCCGCGTACACCGCGCGCCACGACGGGTCGCCGTCCCAACCCATCGACGTGTGCAACGTGTCGAGCGACGCGCCGATGCGCATCGCCACGAACGTCGCGACTGCGGTCGCGATCAGCATGCCGGCGGCACCGAGCGCGAAGCCGCGTCCCCAGTGCGTGTCACGCCGTGTGGTGCGTACCGCCACCACCACGACGAGCGCGGCCACGACGAGCGCGAGCGGCAATCCCCACGACTCGGGGTACACCACCAGCCCGATGAACGGCGCGTCGAAGAAGATCGCGTCGCCCGTGGCGGGGCGGGGGAGCGGTCCGTTCCCGAACGCTCGCGCCAGCGCGAGCATCTGCACGCCGTGATGCTGCAGACTGCCGGGGTTCAGGTGTGCGATGTCGTCGTGGGCGGTGTGGTAGCGCTCCACGCCATCCACGAACGCGAAGTTGAGCGCGGGTTTGTCGAGCAGCGAGAACTCGGAGAGATCGGTGTCGTTGGGGAGCGAGCGATACACCGTCACCAACAGCGAACCGGCGGTCACGTCGGGAAGCGTGCGCAGCACGCGCGCCACGTCGAGGTTGCCGGCGCCGGTCTCGAACATGAAGGCGCGCCCCTCGGTGCCGCGCGCCTCGAAGTTGACGATCGCTTCCACGTCCTTCGCCCACGGATGCTCGCGCACGAAGGCCGCGGCGCCGAGCAGGCCGGCCTCCTCGCCATCGGTGAAGAGGGCGATCACGTCGTGTTCCAGCGGCGCGCCGGCGCGCAGCGCGCGCAGCGTCTCGAGCAGCGCTGCCGATCCCGCGCCGTCGTCACCGGCGGCGGGCGAGGCCCACACGCCGTCGTAATGCGCGGCGATGAGCACCGCCTTGCCGCCCGCCGCACGCCCGGGCAAACGCGCCATCACGTTCACGATGTGCCCGGCGGTCGGGTACCGCGTGCCGACGGCCGTCGCTTCCTGCAGCTGCGGGTCCAGGCCGAGCGTCGTGAGCTGGCCGATGATGTACGCGCGCACGCGTGCGTGATCGTCGCTCCCCGAAGGATGCGGGCGTTGCGCGATCGCTTGCTCATGCGCCATCGCGCGTTCGGTGGAGAACTCGCCGGCTGGCG
>CAIRBD010000067.1 GCA_903876745.1 uncultured Gemmatimonadota bacterium | reverse complement strand
GCCCTGCGCGACCGCCCGCCGCCGGCGGGTTGGCCGCACGCGCCGCGGCTGCGGCAACGGCTGCCGCCGAATCGCCCGGCGCCATGCCGTGCATTGCCGGCGCGACGAGGCCGTCGAAGATGCGGCCGAAGCTCACGACCTTCGCTTCTTCAGGATGCGCGAGCGGCACCTTGATGATCTCGATGCGGAACCGCGCCGCGCCCACCGAGTCGATGGGGCCGTCCACGCACCCCGGCAGCTCGTCCGTCGCACGTACGGGCGCCGAGCCCGACACGTAGATGAGGACGCTCCCCTTGTCCTTGGGGTCGGGCACCACGGTGTGCGTGTGCGAACCGCGGCAGGTCTGCACGTCCTTCACTTTCTTCGGATGCGCGATGTCGCTGATGTCGTAGATGCGCACGCCCACCATGCGGTCGGTGCTCACGCGCTCCTGGATGCCCTGCGTGCCGCAGTCGGTGCGGTCGCCCGTGCTCTCCGAGGAGATGAAGAGCAGGTTCCCCCAGACCGACGGATCGCCCTGACCCGTGGCACACACCGTGGCGTTCGTGAGCGCCGGGCTCGCCGGGTTGGTCACGTCCCAAATCTGGAAGCCGCTGAAGTTCCCCTGGAACACGTAGTTGCCGCGGAACGCGAGATCGGAGTTCGCGAACGTGAGTCCGCGTGCGCCGCCGTCGCCCGAGAGGGCGGGCGGCTTGGGACTGTGTCCGACGAGAGCAAGTCCACGAATGGCGCTGCCCGCGTCCGTGGCACCGGCCTTGAGGCCGACGCGCGGGTCGGTCGTCGAGGCGGCCTTCGCCATCGGAGGAAGCGACACCGGCTTCGTGGCCGGCGCGCCCTGCGCCTGCAGCGCGGGGGCGAGCGCGACGGACGCGGCCGTGAACGTACCCGCGGCGAACCGCGTCAGCGTGCGACGAAAGGTCATCGGACTCCTCATTAGTGTTTGCTCCGTGAAAGCGTGGCCAACATCTGTTGCATCCGTTCGATCTCCCCGCGTTGGTCGGCGTCCACCCCGGACGCGAACCCGAAGACTTCGGGTGTCTGCCCGGCACCGGGCGCGTTGAAGAGCGTCGCGACCATCGTCAGCGCGCCCTCGTGGTGCTGGATCATGTAGGTCAGGAAGTAGCGGTCGAAGTCCACGCCGCGCGCTTTCTCGAGCGTCGCCATCTGCTCGGCCGAGAGCATCCCCGGCATCATGACCGTGTGGTCCTCCATCGGCATGTTCATCCCGGCCATGTTGTGCGCGGGTGCGGTGGACGGACTGGGGAATGTCTCGCCGTGGTCTTTGAGCCACGTCTGCATCAGCAGGATCTCGTCGCGCTGCGACACCATCACCTTGCGGCAGAACACGCTGAGCTGCTTCCCGGCGCCGTGGCTCGGTGCCATCGCGGCCATGATGACGGCCTGCGCGTGATGATGGATCATCCCCTGCATGAACTGGACGTCGGCGGCGGTGTACTTCGCGCCGCTCGCGGCGGCCGCGCTCTTCGCGACGGCTTGCGCCGCGCCGCCGGTCGGCGCGCTGACGGCGGCGGCGATGGCCACGACGGCCATCGCCGCGCGGCCCCAATGGGTTCTCACGTGGCACTCCCGGGTCTTGGTGTGTGCAGGCCGTTCGGGGGGCGCCGGCCGTGGTGCAGTTGGGCGAAAGCGTAACCTGCAACCAAACCGGTGACGGGGGAAGGCTCCCGCCCGGCTACGGCCGCCCGAAGGTGAGTCGGTTGAGCCCCACGCGGCCCTTGCTCACGACGAGCAGCACATCCTGCAGCGTGATCGGATTCTCCAGCGGATTCTCCTCGACGACGATGACGTCGGCGTCGTAGCCCGCCGCGACGCGCCCTGTGCGCGCGCCGATGCCGAGCAGTTCCGCCCCGTCGGCGGTGGCAGCGCGCAGCGCCTCGAGCGGGGTGAAGCCGATCTCCACGAATCGCATCACCTCGTGCGAGATGCGATTCACGCTCTGCGGCGTGTAGCTGACGTCGGCGCCCGTCGCCATGCGGATGCCCATCGCGTGCGCCTGCTGGATGGTGCGCTTGGCGCGGGGGATCATGTGCATGGCGCGCAGGTGCGTCGTCGGGTCGTCGTAATCGCCGCCGGGTTCCAGCAGGTCGTAGAGCGTGCTGAACGTGGGGACGAGCCAGGTGCCCTTCGCCTTCATCAGCCGCAGCGTCGAGTCGGAGAGGTACGTGCCGTGCTCGATGCTCCGCACGCCGGCAGCGACCGCAGCATAGGCGCCCTCGTCGCCGTGCGCGTGCGCTTCCACGGGAACGCCGCGCGTCGCCGCCTCCTCCACGATCACGCGCAGTTCGGCTTCCGTGTACACCTGCTGCCGGGGGTCGGTCGTGGGTGTGCCGGCGCGTTCGGTGCCGCGCGTCTTGATCACGTCCACGCCGTGCCGGAGATTGGCGCGCACCAACGCGCGCAGCTGGTCGGGAGTCCGCACGCCGTTCATGAGCGGGCCAAGACCGCTGTCGGCGAGCGCGGCGTCGCCGATGTCGGGCGTGACGAAGATCCCTGCCGCCAGAACGTCCGGGCCGATCACGTAGCCGCCGCGCACGAGATCGCGCAGCGCCACGTCCTTGAACGAACCGACGCTCGCGCTGCGCACGGTGGTCACCCCGGTCTCGAGCGCGCGCTTCGCGGCAGCGAGATTGTCGAGGTGGGTGTGCGCGTCGATGAGCCCCGGCACGAGATACTTGCCGCGGAGGTCGATCACCTGTGCGTCCGCGGGGGGAGCCGCCGTACCGATCGAGGCGATCCGTCCGTCGCGGAGCACGACCGTGGCATTGCGCGTGATGCCGCCACCCACCACGTCGACGACATTCGCGTGCGTCAGTGCGATCGCGGGACGGGGGAGCGGCGTCTGCGCGCCCAGATGCATCGCGCTGAGCGCGGCAACGAGCGTGGACAGCGTGACGGGCGAGCGGTTCGGGTGCATCGGCGCGATCTCCTGACGGTCGGGAAAGAAACCCTGTACGGACGTGCGAAACGCGCGGCGCGGCGACAGGCGCGCCCGGGCGCTACGGCCGCCGATCCTGCTCCGGAAGCATGAGGTCCTGCAGAAAGAACGCCGCGAGTTCCGCGCGGCCGCGCAGCCCGGACTTGCCATAAACGGCCACCGCGTGCTGGCGCACCGTGCGTTCGCTGCGGTCGGTGAGCCGCGCGATGCGCTTGTGACTCTCACCCTTGAGCAGCAGCAGCGCGACCTCCCGCTCCGAAGGGGTGAGCGCCCATCCGGAGAATCGCTCATTGATCGCCTGTCCCAATCCGTCGAGCGCGGACTGCGCGCTCGCGCGCCAGGCCTCCTGCTCGGCCCGGTTCGACGCGATCGTCTGCCGAAGCGACTGCGCCGAATGCTCCGCGCCACGCCACCGCCGCCACAGCACCGCAACGCCGGAGAGGGAGGCCGTGACCATGGCGAGTTCGAACAGCACATGAAACGATAACCATGCTGCCGGTTTGTCGAGGATCAAGTCGAGCGTTCCGCCGAGCGCGATCACCGTGAGCACCGCCGTGAGCGGCACGCGGAGCGACGCGGCGCCCGATTCGTCGTCGTTGGGGTCTACGTCATTTGCCGGAGGCTGCGTCCCGGGCGTCATGCCGCGTCGAATGTCGGATGGTGCAGGGCGTTGTGCCGCCGCACGTTGCGGTCAACCTCTACGGGAGATTCCTGTGTTGCCGAACCCATTGCACCCCGCTGTCGTTCACTTCCCGATCGTGCTGATGTTCCTGCTCCCAATCTCCGCCCTGATCGCCGCCTGGGCAATCCGTCGGGGCTCTTCGGCGCGGAACACCTGGGCGGTGCCCGTCGGCATTGCGGCCGCACTGACGCTCTCGGCGTGGGCCTCGTTGCAGACCGGGCAGGAGGCCGGCGAGGCCGTCGAGACGCGGGTGCCCGAACAGATCGTCGAAGGACACGAAGAGGGCGCCGAACTCTTCCTGGCCCTCTCGGGTGTCGTGTTCGTGGTGACCGCGGCGGGGTTGGCCGGTGGTGCCGCGGCGAAGGTCATGCGCCCGGCGGCGGTCGTCGCATCGGCGGCCCTGGTCTTTGCCGGGTATCGCGTGGGGCACAGCGGCGGCGAACTCGTCTACAAGCACGGCGCCGCATCGGCGATCGCCCAGGGCGGTTCCTCCGGAGCGGACCGGCCGTCCGCTACGAGTGCCGCTCCCTCAGCCGCCGGCCCGCGCGGCGAGCGCGAGTCGAGCGAGCGCGAAGCCGCCGAAAGTCGCCGCGAGCGCTAGCACCACGCTGGCACTCACATACAGGGCGGCGCGCCCGTAGTCGCCGTCCTCCACGAGGGAGAGCGTTTCATAGGAGAACGTGGAGAACGTGGTGTAGCCGCCGCAGAACCCTGCCGTGAGCATCGCACGCACTTCCGGCGACACGCCCGTCGCGCCCGTGGCATACCGCAGAAGGAATCCGATCAGCAGCGAGCCGCTCACGTTCACGAGTAGCGTGCCGATCGGGAAGCCGGTGCCGGCGCGCGTCTGGATGGCGCCGCCCACGAGGACGCGCGCCACGCCCCCCAGGGCGCTGCCGAACGCGATCATCGCGAGGACCTTCGGATCGTTGCCGAGCAGGGACAAGGCGCGTTCCTCCGTAGTAGTCACAGTCTACAATGACCGGCGTGCATACAATAACTTGAAAACATGACCGACGTCGTCGCCCTCGCCGCCGAACTCATGGCCATCCCCTCGACCACGCGCGAGGAAGGGCCGGTCGTGGACGCCATCGCCGGCCGCCTCGTGGCCGCGGGATGGAACGTGACGGTGCAGGAGGTCTCGGCGGGACGCGGCAACGTGTGGGCGTCGCGCAAAGGGGGCGGTGTCACCCTCTCCACGCATCTCGACACCGTGCCGCCGTATGTGGCGCCGCGCGTCGACGGCGATCGGCTGTGGGGGCGTGGCGCCTGTGATGCCAAGGGGATCGCCGCGGCGATGATGGTGGCCGCGGAGCGGCTCGTTGCCGCGAGCGAAGAGCGCGTGGACCTCCTGTTCGTGGTGGGCGAGGAGCGAGGGTCCGACGGCGCGCGCGCCGCCAACCAACTCCCCGCGACGAGCCGCTGGCTCATCAACGGCGAGCCCACGGAGAGCCGGCTCGCGAGCGGCTGCAAGGGCGCGCTGCGCGTACTCGCGCGCGTGCAGGGGCGTGAGGCGCACTCGGCGTACCCGCATCTCGGTGAATCGGCCATCCTGCTCATGGCGCGCCTGCTGCTCGAACTCGACGCGCTCGCCCTGCCCGTTGATGCGGCGCTGGGCGCCACCACGGTCAACGTCGGCGTCATCCGCGGCGGGAGCCAGGCGAACATCATCCCCGGCATCTGCGAGGTGGAACTCATGGTGCGCCTCGTCGGGGATGCCGCGCCGGTGAAGGCCGCACTCGACGCATGGGCCGCGGGGCGCGCGACGCTCGAGTATGGCTCGTTCATTCCTGCGCAGCTGTTCCATGTCGTGCCGGGCTTCGAGGTGGCGCCCATGGCGTACACCAGCGATATCCCGCTGCTCACGCGGTGGGGCACGCCGCTGCTGTTCGGCCCCGGCTCCATTCACGTCGCCCACACCCCGGACGAGTTCATCGCCGTCGATGAACTGCGGGCGAGTGTGGACCATTACGAGCGGCTCGTGCGCTCGCTCCTCGCCACCTGATCCTGCCGTGATCGACTCCCGCATCCCCGTTGCCGTGCTCGGCGCCACCGGCGCCGTTGGACAGACGTTCATCCGCCTGCTCGCCGGCCATCCGTGGTTCCGGGTGGCCAACGTCGCGGCGTCGGAGCGGTCGGCGGGCAAGTCGTACCGCGACGCGACGCGATGGATCGAGGGGGAGATGCCGGCGGACGTGGCAGGCCTCACCGTGACGACGTGCGACCCCTCGCTCGTGGACGCGCCGGTCGTGTTCTCCGCGATGGATGCGGCGGCGGCCTCCGACGTCGAAGCGGCGTTCGCGAAGGCCGGACGCGTGGTGCTGAGCAACGCGAAGAACTATCGCATGGACGCCGACGTACCGCTCGTCATCCCCGAGGTGAATGCCTCGCACCTGCGGCTCATCGAGACGCAGCGCGCGACACGCGGATGGAGCGGCGCCATCGTCACGAACGCGAACTGCGCCTCCACCACCGCGGCCGTGGCGATGGCGCCGCTGCACGAGGCGTTCGGCCTCCGGACGGTGTTCATCTCCACGATGCAGGCGGTCTCCGGCGCCGGCTATCCGGGCGTGCCCTCGCTCGATATCCTCGGCAACGTCATTCCATACATCGGCGACGAAGAGCCGAAGATCGAACGCGAGATGCAGAAGATGCTGGGGCGGTTCACCGGTTCGACCGTCGAGGCGGCTCCGTTCGTGGTGAGCGCGCACGCCAACCGCGTGCCCGTGGAGAACGGCCACACGGTGTGCCTCACGCTCGGCTTCGAGCGCAAGCCGACGCCCGAGGACGCGATCCGCGTGCTGCGCGCGTGGACGGGTGATCCGATCGTGCGCGGACTGCCGTCGGCGCCGGCGCTGCCCATTCGGTATCGCGACGAGCCCGACCGCCCGCAGCCGCGCCGCGACGTGATGGACGGCCGTGGCATGACGACGAGCGTCGGACGCGTACGCGCCGACACCATCCTCGATCTGCGGCTCGTCGCGATGTCGCACAACACCATCCGCGGTGCGGCCGGCTGCTCGATCCTCAACGCCGAAGTGCTCGTGCACACCGGTGTGATCGCGCGAGGGGCGGGCGCGTGATCGTCGCCAAGTTCGGCGGCACTTCCGTGGGTGACGCCATCGCGATCCGGCGCACGGCCGACATCATCAAGGGTCGGCTCGCGCGGCAGCCGGTGGTGGTCGTCTCGGCGCTTGCCGGCACCACCAACGCGCTCATCGCCGCGGCGGAGCAGGCCGCGGCGGGGCAACTGGTCGCCGCCATCACGCAGGTTGAAGCGCTCCGCGCGCGGCACCTCGACACGGCGCGCGTGCTCATCGGCACGGGCGCTGACGCCGACGATGTCGCCGCCGAGATCGCGATGCTGTTCGACGAACTGGCGCACTTGGCCGAGGCGTTCTCCGTGCTCGGATACCTCACGCCGCGCTCCCTCGACACCATCTCGGCGATCGGCGAGCGGCTGTCGGCGCCGATCGTCGCCGCCGCGTTCCGCCGCTTGGGCATCGATGCCGTGCTCGTGGACGCGCGTCGCGTGCTCATCACCGATGCCACATACGGGAAGGCCGAACCGCAAGAGGAGGCCATCGCCGCCGCCGCCCGCGCGCTCATCGTGCCGCTCGTGCAGGCCGGTCGCGTCCCCGTGCTCGGCGGCTTCATGGGCGCCACCAAGGACGGCGTCACGACCACGCTCGGGCGCGGCGGCTCCGACTACAGCGCCGCGCTCTTCGGCGCCGCGCTCGACGCCGAGGCCATCGAGATCTGGACCGACGTCGACGGCATGCTCACCGCCGATCCCCGCGTGGTGCCCGACGCCCAACTCATCGAACACATCCGCTTCGACGAAGCCGCGGAGCTGGCGAGTTTCGGCGCGAAGGTGCTGCACCCCAACACCATCGCGCCGGCCGTGAAGCGCGGCATCGACGTGTTCATCTGCAACTCGATGCGCCCCGAAGGCAACGGCACGCGCATCACGTTCGACGCGCCCACCTTCCCGGTGCGCGCCATCGCGGGCAAGGGGAATACCGTCGTCGTGAAGGTGCGGTCGCCGCGCATGCTCGGCATGCCGGGCGCGTTGCGCGCGATCTTCGACGTGTTCGCGCGGCACAAGACGTCCGTCGACGTCGTCACGACCTCCGAAGTCTCGGTCTCGCTCACGGTGGACGAAGGCCAGCCGCTCGAGGATGTGCTCGCCGAGCTGCGCGAGTTCGGTGACGTGGACATCGAGCGGGGGAAGGGGATCGTCGCGCTCGTGGGCGCCGGACTCGGCGACAGCGCACCGGCCATGGCCAAGGCGATCGCGGCCGTCGGCGACACGCGACTGCACATGCTGTCGCTCAGCGCCACCGGCATCAATCTCACGATGATCGTGGACGCCGACCAGGTGCAGCCCGTGATGCGGCGGTTGCACGCCGCGTTCTTCAGCCCGGAGGCCGCGTGACCGCCGCTCGCTTGCGCCTCGCCGTGATCGGGGACGGCAAGATGGGACGCGCCGTCGTGTCGCTCGCCGCCGAGCACGGGTTCGATGTGGTCGCGATCCTTGGCCTGTCCGACATGGGGCCGGTGGGTGTGACACGAGCGCTGCTTGCCGGCGCCGACGTCGCCATCGAGTTCACCGTACCGGACGCTGCCGCCGCGAACGTGCGCGCGTGCGTGGCCGCCGGTGTGCCGGTGATCAGCGGCACCACGGGGTGGGATGCGGAGCGCGAGGCGGTCG